>CBJLZK010000023.1:0-9416 GCA_966427515.1 uncultured bacterium
TAAATGGGGAAGCATAAGCAAATATTCCAGAGATTCTTGCTAGTTTCTGGTTTGCTTTTGTTCGCAATCTTCACCACCGGCGGCGTTCGCGCCCAACAAGTAGCCCAAGGCTACCAAAGCGACCAGAGTCTGCAAAAGGGCATGATCGTCAAGGTCAGCAAGACTAATACCAATAAGGTTGAGGCAGTTACCCAGAACGACGTCGAGGATATCTTTGGCGTGGTGATTTCATCTGGTGATGCGACAGTAACCCTTTCTAACCCCGGTGTTAACCAGACATATGTGGCCACCAGTGGCCGCTATGATGTGCTTGTTAGTACTCAAAACGGAGCAATCAAACCTGGGGATTACATTACTATTTCTTCGCTGGCTGGCGTAGGTATGAAGGCAGCTTCGGCCCAATCGTTGGTGTTGGGCAAGGCCATCACGCCGTTTAACGGCGGTAGCGACACCGAAACTACGGCGACACTTAACGGTAGTAACGGCAAGGTGACAGTCAAGCTCGGGCACGTGCAGGTGGACGTGTCGGTGGCACACAATCCCTTGTACGAAAAACAAGACCAAGCCGGCGTGCCTAAGGTGCTGTCCAAAGCAGCCCAGCTGGTGACCAACCGCCCAGTCAGCGCCTTCCGTATTTATGCCAGTTTGGCGGTGATCGGTGCCAGCTTACTGATCGCTGGTAGTATCTTGTATGCCGGTGTACGTACAGGGATGACTGCTGTCGGCCGTAACCCCTTGGCCAAGAAGACTATTTTCCGTAGCCTTATCCAGGTGACGTTGATGTCGCTAATTGTTTTCGTAATTGGCGTTTTTGCGGTATATTTATTGTTAAGGATTTAGCTAATGCTTGGCGGGGTGGTGCATAAGACATGACAATTTGGGAGCTCATTCTTATCCTAAGCTTTATTCTTGCTGGGGGTACGGCTTTTATTTACATGGCCATCAAGATGAGCCGGGCTACCGCTGTGCAAAAATCAGCCCAGGACTACGAAAATCTTGCCGAAAAAGACGTCGAGCATATCTTTAACGACGAATTCCGCGAAGAGTTGCGTAACCGCGGCCGTCTGCACTTCGAGAAGATCCTTGGCGAAAACGCCATGTTCTTGCAGCAAGACTTGCGCCTGACAACTTCCCAGCTGAACGAGTACATGAAGGACCAGATTAGCAAGGACCTTAAAGACGCCTTTGCCAATTACGAAAATGCTATTAGCGACGCCAAGCAGCTTGCCGTGGAGTCTATCGAGAAGACCAAGCAGACCATCGACGAACAGCGCTCGGTCATGACCAGCCAGCTCGAAAAAGAAATAGCCGACGAGCGTGCCCGCAGGATTAAGCGTTTTGATGAAAACATGGCAGACGTAGTGAACCACTACGTGATGGCAGCTATTGGTAACCAGATTGACCTTAACGACCAGCTCGAATACATCTTGGGTGAACTAGACGCCAATAAGCAGGCTATCCTGGAGGACGTTATCAATGGCGCTTGAGCAGCAAGGAGCCGTGAGGCGCCTCGAGTTGCCAACGCTCATTTTTGGATCAGTCGAGGTGAGGCGTTTGCAGCGCGAGCTGGAGTCACTTGATGATTACTTGCAGCAGTCGAGTATCCGTGAAGCAGGCAAGCAACCACAGTTGCCCAAGACTTCACGGTTGTTGGACGCGCTGGCGAGCAATAATAATTTAAACCTGTTGTTGGACGCTGACCGGTCTAAGCTGCATAACTTCCTGAGCAAGGTCGAGACCAAGGCGCCGACTATCCACATTAGCTTTGCTGCTGACCCTTCTTCGGCATTCACTGCCAAGATCGTGGCCTGGCTGCGTACCAACATCCACCCCTACGCGTTGCTTGATTTGGGCTTACAGCCTAGTATTGCCGCTGGCTGCATTGTGCGCACCAGTAACAAGGCCTTTGATTTTAGTTTGCGCAACCATTTCCACAATAAGCGTCAGATGCTCATTGATGCCATCGCGGGGAAACTATAGATGAGCGACAACAAACACTTTGACCAACTCGTGAACGCCGGCCAACCAGTAGGTGAAGTTATTGCCGTTGACCGGTTTATAATCCAGGTTAAGGGTTTGCAGCCTGTGAATATGCATGCTTTGGTGCTATTCGAAGATGGCAGCAAAGGCTATGTCCACCATATCCTAGAAGACCATGTGATTATTCTGCACCTCGGCTCTAAGCCAGTGATGGTGGGCATGATTGCCGTGGTACAGCACGACCAATTGGTAACCAAGGTGGGCAAAGACTTTATTGGCCGTGTCGTTTCGGTTACTGGTGAGCCATTGGATGGCAAAGGCCCGATTGCCGCCGACGGCGTGTGGCCGGTCTTTTCGCCGGCCCCGTCATTCCATACTCGCGAGGCCTTGGATAGGCAACTCGAAACAGGTGTTACGGTGATTGACACGTTGTTCCCCTTGATGCGTGGCCAGCGTATGGCTATCCTAGGTGACGGTAAATCAGGCAAGAGCACCTTGGCTACACAGATTGCGCTAAACCAAACCAATACCGACGTGGTATCTGTCTATGCCCTGATCGCAAAGCGTCGCAGTGACGTCGACACTTTGCTAACCCGCCTGTTGTCGTATGACGCTATGAAGCAAACCTTGGTGGTGGTATCTACCATGTCTGATTCGTTGATCCATAGCTATTTGGCACCATATGTGGCTTGTAGCATGGCTGAATACCTGTGGCAGAAATGTGACCAAGATGTGTTGTTGGTATATGATGACCTAACTTCACATGCCCACACCTACCGTGAAATCGCGTTGTTGTCCGGCTCTAGCCCGGGCCGCGACTCGTACCCTGGTGACATGTTCTACCAGCACTCATCCTTACTGGAGCGCGCCGGTAAGCTGGCTGCTAACCACAAAACGCTCACGACGCTCCCGATGGTCTTTGCTGCCGGTGGTGACATTACGTCATACCTGCCAACGAACATCATGTCTATTACTGACGGTCAGTGGATCTTGGACATGAAGGTCTTCCGCGACACTATGCGCCCGGCGGTGAACGTCGGTTTGTCTGTCTCACGTGTGGGTGGACGTGGCCAAAGTAGCCGCCAAAAGGCTTTGGGCGGACAGATGTTCAAGACTCTTACTGCCCATGCTCAGGCCCAAGAGTTTGCCCGCTTTGGTTCCGAACTGGCACCCGAGGCCCTACAGAGCCTTAAGCGCGGTACGATTTTGTACAAGTTGCTCAACCAGATCCCTGGCGAGCGCTACACCTTGATGGCTCAGACATTGATGCTTGATATTATCCTGAACCTAGAAGACAACCAGGCCATTAATCTGGAAACCATGAAGAAGTCTGTGAATGAGTTCGCCAAGGTAGTCAAGGACGCCGACAAGGACTTTGAGCGTGTCCGCGACGACCTAAAGAAGCAAACCCTGATGGCGCCCGAAAAAGATACGCCAGCTCCGGCAGCAGCTGCAGCACCGCCGGCTACAGATGACGCCAAGAAAGAGGAGGCCAAGAAGTGAGCCGCCTCCAAGAAGTAGCCGCACAGCGTATGGCCATGGACACTATCGTCAACTTGACGGGTGTGTTCGAAGGTATTGCCAGTATGCGCATCGCCCAAACCAAAAACCAGGTACTGCAGTCACAGAAATTCTTTAGCGAATTGTGGCAGATTTATTCGCAGCTGCGGGTCGACAACCTCTTCCGCTTTGGCCGTACGCAGTCCGAGAAAGTTATCGATAAGACCCTGTACATTGTGATTACCAGTGAGGGTGGCTTTAGCGGTGACATCGACCAAAAGCTGATTAAAAGCATGCTGTCGCAGTATGACTCCGACAAGCAGGATATTATCGTGATCGGTCACCATGGTGCCGTGCAGCTAATCCAAGCAGGCATTAACTTTAAGAAGTACTTTACGCTGCCTAGCAAGGACCGCAACATTAACGTGCAGCCCCTCATTAAAGAGGCCCGTGCCTACAAGGACACCATTGTGTTCTACCAGACCTATGTGTCACTGATGGTGCAAGAGGTCAAAAGTATCGACCTATTCCACGCCGTCCAGGAAGAGGGTAAGAACGTCAAAAGCAGTGATGAGTTTATTAGCGAAGCCAATTACATCTTTGAGCCTTCGACCTTTGACGTGGTGGCCCACCTGGAGCGGTCAATGATGCAGATTGCGCTCAGTCAGGTGATCTTGGATTCCAAGCTAGCCCAGTACGCCAGCCGTTTCCGTGCCATGAGTATGGCCAAAGACCGGGCTAATGACTTGCATACTGACCTGGGCATCTTGTACAACCGTACCAAGCGCCGCATCCAGGATGAACGCCTAAAGGAAATGATTAACGGACTTAGAAAGTCGAGGGTTGCTTAAGATGCATGACGGTATTGTTCGCGCCGTAAAAGATTTGGTTGTCATTGTTGCCTTTGATGATGATTACCCTGATTTGCGCGAAGTGATTATGGTGGACGGGCTAGAATCACCACTACTCGTAGATAGCATGCAGCCTGGCGGCATGGCCATGTGCCTGAACATCAACTCCGACACGCGTATCCAAAAGGGTATGAAGGTCAAACGCACTGACCGCAGTATCGAAATCCCCGTGGGCGATGAATTAATTGGCCGCGTGATGGATGCTACGGGCCTCCCTTTGGACGGCAAAGAGCCTGTGGTGGGCACCAAGGATGGTACTCGCAATATTTTTCATTCGCCTGAGCGTGGCGACGGCTTTGGTGCCGTTGAGCCCGAAATCCTAGAAACAGGCATTAAAGTGCTCGACTTCTTTGCACCGTTCGTAAAAGGTCGCAAGATTGGTATCGTCGGTGGTGCAGGTGTGGGTAAGACCGTGTTAACGATGGAAATGATCCACAACATTGCCAAGAGCGGCTCCGGCCTTAGCTTCTTTACTGGTATTGGTGAGCGTATCCGTGAAGGCCATGAATTGTACGAAACCCTGCGTGATGCCGACCTGCTAAAGAACACCTGCATGTTCTTTGCGCAGATGAACGAAAACCCTGTGCGGCGTTCGTTAATTGCTTTGTCGGCAGTTACCCTGGCCGAATATTTCCGTGATGAGCAGCACAAGAGCATCCTGTTCTTTGCCGACAATATGTACCGCTACATCCAGGCTAAGAACGAAGTTTCGACAATGCTTGGCCAGGTGCCGTCCGAAGGTGGTTACGAACCAACGATCTTCTCGGACGTAAAAATCCTGCAGGACCGCCTGAGCTCCACCGAGAAGGGGTCCATTACGGCGGTACAGACCATCTATGTGCCCGCCGACGACGTCAGTGACCCAGCGGTACAGACCATCCAGCACGAACTGGACTCGGTTATTATCCTAAGCCGTGCCGTGGCCGAGCAGGGCATCCGCCCGGCTGTGGACTTGCTGCACACCACATCGTCACTTCTGACACCAGAAATCGTGGGAGACCGGCATTATTTGCTGAGCGTCCAGGTCCAGGCCTTGTTGCAGAAATACGAGCAGCTAAAGCCGATCATCGCTATTATTGGTGAAAACGAACTATCGCCAGCCGACCGTACCGACTACGCCAAGGCCAAAAAGCTCATTAATTACTTCTCGCAGGATATGTTCGTGATGGAAGAATTGAACGGCAAAAAAGGTGAATTCGTAAAGCGTGATGACATGCTGAAAGGCATCGAAGAGATCATCGTATGATCGAGGAAAAAACTGAGTCTGCCAAGCTTATCGAGCATGCCAAGGAAGAGCAAAAAGAAGCTCTTGCCACTAAGCCGACGATGCACATCAAGGTGTATTCGCCATTCAAGTCGTACTTTGACGACGAGGCAGATAGCATCTCTGGCGTGAACGCTACGGGGCCATTTGATATTCTGCCCAAGCACCATAACTTTATGTCGCTGTTGCAGCCTTGTGAGTTGGTTATTCGGACGTTCCGGGGCGAGGAGCGGATTCGGATTTCGGGCGGACTGATGCACGTCAAGGCCGACAAGGTTTCGGTCTTCCTCGACATCTAAAGGATTACTATTTTTGATTTAGATGTGCGTTACACGCGGCGCGGCGACATTAGCCGCTCCGGTTGCACTACGCTGGACCCATCTAAACCAAAAATAGTAATCCTCCAGCCCCCAAAGCCCGCAAAAACGTAAAACACAGATCCCATGCCGCGCAAAATCCCAGGAAGACCGATGCAGGCTAGTCTAGGACGATGTAGTCGAAGCCGAAGGTGACGCCGGTGGGGGCGGGTGAGGCTGTGCAGATACTAAAGCTTGTGGTGCTGCGGTTGACGTAGAATTGCAGGCCTGCGGCATTGCTGCCGATAGGTGTAACTACGACATGCGGCGTGTTATTGAAGGCACTCGTAAAGTTAATTGTGCTAAAGCAGCCAGCGGCAGTAAAGCTGCCGGTGTTAATGGTAATCGTGCCGGAAGTGTCCGAACCGCTTACCGATGTGGTACCGCCGTTACCCAAAGCCGAGCCCCGGCCAACGCCAGGGATTGGCCCACCAGCGGTGATGTGGTGCGTCAGGATCAGGTCGCCGTTTAATTGCAATGAACTCGTAGCTACCTGGCTCGCCGTTAGCGTACCGGCGATGGTGCTGTTGCCAGTCACGTTCAGGCCTTTTTTGGCTACAAACACGCCTTGGACAGTGGCTGTACCATCTACGGCTAAGTCGTTGGCGGATAGCTGGCTAAAGCGGCTACTCCCCGATACGGTAATGCCAGGTAGTTGTAGGCTGCCACCGATCTTGATGTCGCCAGCCACCTCTAGGTCGCTGCGGACGAGCACTGAATTGCTAAAGACTGCATTAGAGTCGACGTTCAAGACCTGGTTGCTGTTGCCGACGTTAACGCTGGTGTTAGAAAGCTGTTTGAGGGCTTGAGCCGACAGGTTCTGGCTGTTAATGACATCCTTATTGGCTTGGGTGTCTGACTTGTTCTTTATAAAAAAGGCGACGGCTATGCCAATAGCGATCAGGATCAACAGAATGAACAAAAGCAGGTAAATGTTGAACTTTTGCCAAAGCCGCTTAAGTAGCGGTGGCTTGGCCGACTCGGTGTGTTTGCCGTTTGTGGCATCATGAACATTACTCTCGCTGGTTTCGGTAGACGAGGTATTGGCATTTTTGCCATCTTCGATAACGGTGTCTGCGCCTTCCAAAGAGTGCACATCATTATCGGAGTCGGATTGTAGTTTCGACGGATCCATAATTCTTCTGCTTTTATAATACTAAAAGACGCTAGAAAAGCGTAAACGGATTGTCTTCTGGCCTCTTTTGTCGCAAAATAGGATATATGAAGTTTCGGAGGGAGCTCGCGACACTGGGGGTTAGCCTTGCTGCACTGTTTCTGTGGCTGGGCCCTATTGTGTGGGCGCAATCTTCCTCGCCGAATTACAAGGTCAACGAATATTACTTTGGGACGGGTGGCGAACTAAGCGCCCAATCAAACAACTACAAGGCCAAAGAGTCGGCCGGTGAACTGACCGTGGGCAGCTCATCCAGCGCCAATTACCAATTCCATGCCGGCTTTAACACGACCGACAAGCCCTTGTTGGAGTTTGCCGTTAACGGTGGAACATACGACATGGGCACGTTGGGCGCTGGTATAACTGGTACGGCAGTGGCGTCGTTTACTGTCCGTTGTTACCTGGCTAGTGGATACGTCGTGGTGCTGAATGGCACGGCGCCAACCTCTGCGGACGGCCTGCACACACTAACCGCAATGTCTACGGCTACTACCTCCAGCCCAGGTACTGAGCAGTTCGGCGTTAACTTGGTGGCCAACACCAATCCGGCGATTGGCTCTAATCCGGGTCAGGTGCCGGACAGTACCTACAGCTTTGGTACGCCGACTGCCAGCTATGGCACGGCCAACAACTTTAAGTTTGCCGACGGGGACACCATTGCCATGAGCACCAAGAGCAGCGGCCAGACCAACTATGCCTTGTCGATGATTGCCAACGTAACGCGCACCACACCAGACGGGCAGTACGGCGGCAACTTGCAGTTGCAGGTGGTGCCGACGTTCTAAGATTTTGTGAGCAAAAGCACATCCATTCATTATTCTTGCGCCGTATCATTAAAGCGCACAGTAATTTGAGGAGGTGGGGATGAGTAAAATTCGTAAACTGGGTGTGCTGTCCATAGCGCTAGGGGCTGTACTCGCATTTGTACTTTGGCCGCTTAATAAAAGCTATGCAACCGTTCCTCATACCGGCGCTCTCGTGAACTATAACTACGGGAATACAGCCTCTTCTTATTACAATAGTACGATCGGTGGTGGCTATCATAATAGTGTTTCAGCCGACGGCAGGTATGTGGTTTTTGTTTCTGACAGTGCAGATGTTGTTTCGGGGGACACGAACAACAAGGCAGACGCATTTGTACGAGATCTCAGTAATAATACAACCACGCGCGTTAGCGTAAACACTGCATGCTACGCCAATTTAGGCACCGTCACAAATGCCTACATAAGCAGTAACGGTAGATATGTAGTGTTTGACGCCACCTCGGGTACGCAATATGTTTATCTACGCGATACCCAAGCTGGAACAACTACTATGGTTTCAGTAAAAGCTTCGGGTTCATCAGCTACGGCGGACAGCCAAGCTGCGGGAGTGAGTGATGATGGCCGATTTGTGCTGTTTACCTCATTTGATACGGGTCTTGTGTCGGGGCTCACGACAACGACAGGCGATGTTTATGTACGAGATATGAAGACAGGGACTAACAAACTGGTTAGTTCTACCTCCACGGGAGCTGAGCCTAATGATCAAAGCGGCGAGGCAGTAATGAGCTGCGACGGCCGCTTTATTGTCTATACTTCGCCAGCGACAAATGTTGTCAGTGGGGATACTAATGGGCAGAAAGATGTCTTTGTAGTCGATAGGGTTGCGGGTGACACCACAAATATAACCATATCTGCAGATGGGGAATCAGATGCGCCTACAATTTCATGTAACGGCAAGTATGTAGGCTTTAAATCTAGCGCTGATAATCTGGTGAGTGGCGACACTAACGCCAAAGAAGATGGGTTTGTTTATAACACAGAAACAGGCTCTATGAGTCGTGTAACAACGGATAGTAGTGGCAACCAAGCAAATGACACTAGCTGGTCACCCACTGTTTCCGACAGCGGGAAATATACTACCTTTTTGAGCAAGGCGACTAACCTTACAACTACCGGCACCAATAGTAAGGCCCAGGTCTACTTTAAAAATCTGCAAACCGGTGCAACTGAAACTGTCTCAACGTACGATTATGGTTCACATAACGCTGGTAGCTGGGATGCCTCCAACCCTGTAATCTCAGCCGATGGTACAAAGATTGTCTTGGCTGATGCAGATCAATTGCTTGGCAGCGTTTCATATTCGAGCTACAGCAATCAGAACTTCACAAACTGGAATTACTATGCAATGGATACTGGTGTGGCAAGTTGTACCCAGTAAGGCTTAGAAAAAGCTGTGGATAACTAGTG
>CBJLZK010000024.1:0-9360 GCA_966427515.1 uncultured bacterium
CGCTCAAAGGCCGCGCCGAACCTATGACCCCAACGATCCCCGATATCTGTAGTATATTTTTACTATGCAATTGACAAATTGCAAACAAAATGCTAATGTTAAAGTATTGTCATAAAAATAAACAGGAGAAAAACAAAAACAAAACTATGACAAAAATTCCCATTACATTCATTAGCTCAGTAACTAAATTGCAGCCGACCATTATGTTGCCCCAGCCGGTAGCCATTTCGGTCGACGAACTACCCAATTCTAGATCACGCTGACGCGCGTAACGAGCTAAAACACTAGTGTTACAAACCTATAAAGAGGCCCACTTTCCGGAAAGGGCCTCTTTTATTTTGACTGGAAGTTTAGCAAATAGGCTGCCTGTTGGGGTCGACTTTTTGGGTAAATATGCGTTAGAATAAAGCTAATGATTTTGCTGGATAGGGTAACGAAGAACTACGGTAAGCATGCAACGCCGGCGCTCGATCGGATTAGTTTGCATGTTGAGCCTAAAGAATTTGTAATCGTGGTAGGGCAAAGTGGCGCTGGTAAGTCGACGCTGCTTAAGCTGTTAACGCGCGAGGAGCGTCCATCGAGCGGCAAAATTATCGTCGGTGGTATCGATTACGACAAGCTACGTGACCGCGACATCCCACTATTGCGCCGCAAAATTGGCGTGGTGTTCCAGGACTTCAAGTTGCTGCCAAACCGTACTGTATTCGAAAACATCGCATTTGCGCTCGAGATTGTTGGTATGGGCAACCGCGAAATCCATCACACCGTACCGAAGGTGCTTGATATCGTTAATCTGAAGGGCAAAGAAAAGCGTATGCCTATGGAACTATCCGGTGGTGAGCGCCAGCGCGTAGCTATCGCCAGGGCAATTGTCCGCCAGCCCAAAATCCTGATCGCTGACGAGCCTACCGGTAACTTGGACCCCAAGCACGCTTGGGACGTTATTGCCGTCCTAGAAAAGATTAACCGGTATGGTACGACCGTCCTTTTGACGACCCACAACCAAGATATTGTTAATAAATTGAAGCGGCGCGTCGTAACCATCGAACATGGCCAGATCGCCAGCGACCGTGCCAAGGCAGACTACAGAGTATGAACCGCAAACTAATCACTTTTTCCCGCATTGTAAAGACGTGCATGATAAATTTTGTCCGCAACGCGTGGCTGGCAATCGCAGCTATGGCGGTGATGATCGTAACATTGACGATCGTACTGTTTTCGATCGTTGCTAACGCTACGTTTAATCACACCATCGGTCAGATCACCAGCAAGATTGATATTTCGGTATACCTCAAAGACAGCATAACGCCTACTCAAACCGACAAAATGATCGGCGATATCAAGCATTTGTCCAATGTCCAGGGCGTTACGTATTTGTCGAAGAATCAGGTTATGGAGAATTACCTAAAGTCTAACTCTAATAATCCTGATTTACTGTCGGCGGTGTCGCAAACATCCAACCCATTACCAGCGACTATCCGTATCAAGCCCAAAGACCTAAACAAATTGGATAGCATCAAATCGTACCTGAGCCGCAGCGACGTTGCCGCAATGCAATCAGACCAGCCATCGTATTCTGGTGATCGCAAAGAGGCCATCGACAGGATTACGCACGCAACTGATATTTTGCAAAGGGCAGGGATCGTGGCAGTTATTTTGTTCGCGTTTATATCTGTGTTGATCATCTTTAATACCATTCAGATGGCTATCTTTAACCGACGTGACGAGCTAACGATTATGCGTCTGTTGGGGGCAAGTACTTGGTATATCCGTGGCCCGTTCGTAGTCGAGAGTATCATTTACGGTATCGTCTCGGCGCTTATCTCGATTTTGCTGATCCACACGATGTTTGTTGCCACTGGTTCGACGTTGCAGGCAACTTCGCTTGGCCTCTTGGACATTAAATATTCTGGTGAATACTTTAGTGCTCATTTGTGGAGCCTTTTGCTTATGCAGCTGCTTGTGGGTATACTAATAGGTGCCGTCTCATCTACCGTTGCGACCCGGCGGTATCTAAAATTCAAAACTCATAAGTAATTTGAAATTATAATTTGCGACAAACTCGATCATTTTGTGAGCGAGTTTTTTGTCGCCCAGAAGAGGGTAATCTTGAAAAATCGTGGGGGTTATGCTAATGTTTAAGATGAAAGCATTAAAAACAAACACAATGCTAAAAAAGAACACAAAACTACAATTTACAAAGAAAACTACCAGCCTCGCCGTTCTGGCGGTCGCAGCTGTGCTTGCCATTGGTTTTTCGGTGGTGCCACGCGTAACAGCTGACCAGTTTGACGAGCAAATTAAGGCACTACAGGCTCAGAACACCAATAACCAGAGCATGGTCCAACAGCTAGAAAGTCAAGCTGCCAGCTACCAAGATGCGATCAACAAGCTTCAGGGTCAGATTAGTATCTTGCAGGGTCAGATCAACGACAACGAGGCCAAGCAGGCAAGTTTGCAGGCTCAAATTGCCCAAAACCAAGCTGAGCTAGACAAGCAAAAGCAGGTACTTGGCGAGAACATCCATGTTATGTATGTGGAAGGGCAGATGAGCACCATCGAGATGCTCGCTACCAGCAAAAATTTGAGCGAGTTTGTCGACAAAGAAGAATACCGCACCGCCGTAAAGAACAAAATCCAGGACACGCTTAAGCAAATTGCCACCTTACAAAACCAGCTTAAGCAGCAGCAAGACCAAGTCCAACAATTATTGGCTGCCCAGCAAGCCCAGCAGAACCAGCTAGCGGCTAGCCAGTCAGAGCAAAGCCGTTTGCTGAACATGAACGAGTCGCAACAGATCGATTACAACAGCCAGATTTCGGCCAACCAGTCCAAGATTTCACAGTTGCGCGCCCAGCAGGCCGCCGAAAACGCCAGGTTGTTCGCTGGCAGTGGCAGCCGCCTGATTGCAGGCAACAACGGTGATGACACCTACCCAAACAAATGGCGTAGTGCTGCCCAAGACAGCTTGATCGACAACTGGGGTATGTTCAACCGCGAGTGTGTTAGCTACACCGCCTGGAAAGTTTACGAGAGCGGCCGCAACATGCCTTATTGGGGTGGTTCGGGCAATGCTAACCAATGGCCTGGTGACGCTCGTGCTGCAGGCATCCCTGTAGATGGCAATCCAAGGGTGGGCGACGTCGCTATTAAGCCAAGCGGCCCTTACGGCCATGCGATGTACGTCGAGCATGTGTATTCTGACGGCTCGATCTATGTTAGCCAGTACAACGCCCAGCTGAACGGCACGTACAGCGAAGCAGTCATCTCTGGTGGCACTGTCCAGGCGATGGGTCTCGAATTCATCCACTTCTAAATATTGCTTAGGTAAAAATACAACCGGCCCTAGAAAAGCTGGTTGTATTTATTTTTAGTGACCGTTCACACTCTGGCTACACTAATGGGAGAGTCACTAAAAACAAACACAACCCCAGCTTATATCTCAGCTCGGGATGATATAATCGTAATCATAATAAAAGTGAGGGAAGAATGGCAGCGCAGTCAGATAGTGCCAAGACAGAGAAGAAAGCTAGCTTTAAGCAAAGGTTTGGCAACTTAAAATCGCAGAAGACACTAAAAACAGCTGGCCTGTCGGTTGCTGCTTTGGTGATCTTCCTGCTCGGTGTGGGTGTCGGTAATGGCAATGTCTTCCTGAGCCTTGGTGGCAACAGTAGTGAGAATGGTAATCTTCCCAAGAACCTCGACTACAGCACAGTATCGCAGGTCTACAATCTCCTAAAGACTAACTATGATGGCAAGCTTGATGCCAACAAGTTGCTCGATGGTCTAAAGAGTGGTCTGACCAGTGCCACAGGTGACCCTTACACCATGTACTTCAGCAAGGACCAGGCCAAGCAGTTCAATGACGAGCTGAACGGTTCATTTACAGGCATTGGTGCCGAACTGGGCCAGGATACAGACGGCAATTTGATCGTCCAGACGCCAATTAAGGGCTTCCCAGCCGACGGCGCTGGTATTCGCGCCCAAGACATCATCGTGAGCATTAACGGCAATAGTACCAGCGGTATGACGATCGACAAGGCTGTTAGTATGATCCGTGGCCCCAAGGATACTAAGGTGAGCTTGCAGATCTTGCGCGACAAAAAGGACACCCTCACGTTCGACATCACCCGCGCAGACATCACCATCCCAAGTGTGAAGTGGCAGATGCTCGACAACAACATTGGCTACATTACTGTCAGTCAGTTTAGCTCTGACACCACGGGCCTGATGAACCAAGCTGGCCGTGAGCTAAAAGACCAGGGTGCTAAGCGCATCTTGCTTGACGTCCGTGGCAACCCCGGTGGTCTGCTGAGCAGCGCCGTCGATATGGCTAATATGTGGCTGCCTCAGGGCAAGACTATTGTCCAAGAAAAGCGTGGCGGGGTAGCTACCAATACCTATACTTCAGATGGCGGCGGCTTGTTTAACGGCATGCCAACAGCTGTTCTGATCGACAGCGGTAGTGCTAGCGCGGCCGAGATTATCTCGGGTGCACTGCGCGACAACAACGTTGCCACATTATTTGGTGACAAGAGCTTTGGCAAGGGAAGCGTCCAGCAGATCCAGGACCTGCCAAACGGTAGCGAGATCAAGATTACCGTAGCCCGCTGGTACCGTCCGAACGGCCAGAATATCGACAAGAAGGGTATTACCCCGGATCACGTTGTGAAAATGACAGATGACGACTACAAGAACCACAACGATCCACAGAAGGACGCAGCCGTACAGTGGCTGCAGAACCAGTAAAAAGTATAGTGTTGCCCTTGCAAAGAATAAGGGGCATGGGTTAGTATATATTGTAATTGAGCGAAGAGGTAAGAGGTGGCTAGGCCAACTAAATATATTTTTGTGACTGGTGGTGTACTTTCTGGATTAGGAAAGGGTATCACCGCCGCCTCCATCGGTAACGTACTCAAAGCTCGCGGACTCAAAGTAAACATCCAAAAATGCGACCCCTACCTGAATGTGGATGCAGGTACTTTAAACCCACGCGAGCACGGCGAGTGCTTTGTTACTAAGGATGGGGCAGAAACCGACCTGGACTTGGGTCACTATGAGCGTTTCCTTGATGAGGAACTGACTCAGGCTAGTTCTGTCATGTCAGGACGCGTATTACTCCGTGTCATCGAAGATGAGCGCGCAGGTAAGTACGCTGGTGAAGATGTGCAGATTGTGCCGCACCTGACCGCAGCTATCCAGGAATACATCAAGACAGCCGGTCAAGGCTTTGACGTGCATATCGTCGAGATTGGCGGTACCGTAGGTGATCTTGAGAGCCAGAGCTTTGTAGAAGCCATCCGTGAATTTGGCATCCGTACTGGCCTAGACAACGTTGCGTATGTACACGTGGTCTACATGCCATACCTGAACGCTAGCCAAGAAACCAAGACTAAACCAGCTCAGAACTCTGTGCGTGACTTGCGTGGCATGGGTATTGCTCCAGACATCCTGGTGGCTCGCTCAGAAGGCCCAGCTAACCCTAGTGTAAAAGCTAAGCTGAGCTTATTCTGTGGTGTCGGCGAGGATGCCATCGCATTGTTGCCAAACGCTAAGAGTATTTATCAAGTGCCGCTAACTTTGGAAGATACCGGCATTGCCGACGTTGTTTGCCGCAAGCTTGGGCTGGAAGTTAAGGCTCCCGACCTTAAGCCATGGCGTGACATGGTAGAGCGCTCCATGAAGCAATATGACCGCAAGATTACTGTTGGTGTCGTAGCCAAGTACATGGACAATCAGGACACGTACTTGTGTGTATTCGAAGCATTGCGTGCCGCAAGTTGGTGGCATGACACCAATATCGAGATCAAATGGATCGACGCCGAGGGACTCGAAGAGACCGACGACGTGGCCAAGGCCCTTGAAGGCCTTGACGGCATCATCGTGCCTGGCGGTTTTGGTACTCGTGGTTTGGAAGGCAAGATCAAGGCTGCACAATACGCCCTGAAGAACAAATTGCCATACCTTGGCCTGTGCTTGGGTATGCAAATGGCAGTCGTCGCTGCTGCCCGCAATTACGGCATTACTGACGCTACAAGCGCCGAGCTTGACCCAACCGCCAAAGACAAGGTGATCCACACCATGGCAGGGCAGGAAGGCAAAGAAAACACTGGCGGTACTATGCGCCTGGGCGACTACCCATGCAAGATTGCTCCAGACAGCCTTGTAGCCAAGGTGTATGGCACTACTGACATTGTTGAGCGCCACCGCCACCGCTTTGAGGCTAATAATGGTTATCGCGACCAATACGAGTCGTGGGGCATCCGTGCTGTTGGTTTGTCGCCAGACGAACACCTGGTAGAAATGATCGAAGCTATCGACCACCCATACTTTGTAGCCAGCCAATTCCATCCAGAGTTTAAGTCCCGTCCTAATCGTCCACACCCTATGTTCGATGGTTTCGTTGCTAGTTTATTGCAAAAGCACGAGCAATAAGGTACTTTTAACTATATGGACTCATCTGTAACCCCCCAGCCTGGTACTCCCGTTCACCAGAAGCGCATTCTGTTTGTAGAGGATGACGACGCTCTTGCGAGTGTCTATCTTGTCCGCCTGCAAGCCGAGGGCTTCGAAGTCCAACGCGTAGCCAACGGCGAAGACGCACTCGCTGCCGCCATTAGCTTTAAGCCCGACCTCGTACTTTTGGACGTTATGATGCCAAAGGTTAGTGGTTTTGACGTACTTGATATCTTGCGCAACACGCCAGAAACAGCAAACCTCAAGATCGTCATGCTGACGGCGCTTAGCCAAGAGAGCGACAAAAAGCGCGCCGAAGACCTCGGCGTCGACGAATACTTGGTCAAATCACAGGTAGTGATTGGCGACGTCATTGAGCGCATTAAGCGCCACCTTGAAGCATAAGCATAGTATTCTTATTCTTTGATCCTGTTTTTTGATCTGTATCATTGACATTTTTAGCGTGTTATTGTAAAATAATGCGCTGTTATGAGTAATTATGAATTTGGCGAGCGTAAGAGCTTAGCTCCAGCTACGCATGCACAGGCTATCCGCCGCCGTCTTTTTGTTGGTGGTGCCGCTGCGACTTTGGCTGTTGGTCTTGGCCTTGGAGCTAATCAAGCTGTGAGTGCTTTTGAGCAT
Organism: uncultured bacterium; assembly: GCA_966427515.1. Taxonomy (GTDB): domain Bacteria; phylum Patescibacteriota; class Saccharimonadia; order Saccharimonadales; family UBA4665; genus JARIHD01. The sequence continues at coordinate 7,099 of CBJLZK010000024.1, forward strand.
GCTGGTGACCCCATTCCCGCGGGTTGTGACGTACAACTGAGGCAAGGGCAGACCGTATGGGACATCGCCTCCGCTATTGCTGACCACGAGCGCCACCAAGACACTGGTGACGTGTCGTATGCTATTGGCCGTGCCAACCCCGGCATGGACTTTGGCCATGTAGAGCCTGGTGAACCTGTAGGTGTGCCCGAGGAATACTGCGGCATAGTTGCCGAATACCACATTGGCCAGTAACATAGTCAAACACTAATAGAGATTAGTAGTGATACTAGTCTCTATTTTTGACAAATCATAAAACTTATGCTAATAATTAAGTAAACCCAAGAAATAAAGATATGTTAAATATTGACCAATCACCAGTTTCACACGAACCATTCGAACTACATCACGATGCCCCAGTAGGACAGGTTGCGCTTAAGAATGTTGTGACGGACCAAGAACAGGACTGGAAACAGCAGGAGGCAAGCGAGGATGCGTTCAACGTGCAATTTGAGCGTATGAAGCGCCACGTGCCCGAAGCTGCCGAGGAGGCAGAGCGTATTGGCCGGGGCGGGGCAGTGCTAATCGAAGCGTTCAAGGTTCGTCCTGAGTTCTTTGAGGACGATAAGCGTAGTGCTATATTTGCATCCCTTGCTTTAAATGCCGCCAAAACTGAAGAGGCCATGAGCCAAGCGAGCCATGACCGCAATGGTATTCATGAGCGCCAGACTTTTATTGCAAACGCTACTTTTTTGCTAACGCGCGATCACGCCGATGGGTATCCCGAGCTGAAGGCCGCACATGAAGCCCAGATACGTGGCGATCGGGATTCTATAAGTAAGGCAAAAATGGACAAATTCGAGCAGCCAGAGTTGACTCGTTCGCTTCGTGCATATATTGAGAAGCAGGGTATTCTCGATGAACTACGCGCTAAGCTAGGACATGCCGGCACTGAACCTGATTACCACGTTCTGAGTATTGGCTCGACTGGCTCGTTCCATTTTGACCACGAGGCCGCCGGGCTTACATACGAGGAAGCGAAAGCATGGGATAGAGGGTTAGAGGCGCGCACAAAAGCCTTTGCTGCTTCAATCCCCGGGGGTGAACTTGCAGCAGGAGCTGCAGGGTTTGCCATTAATTTTGACGAGGATCCAGACCACCACCATGTTTACATCCCTGGCCCAACCGCAGAGCTTGTAATGGCAGATGAGCGTGGTCTCGTACCTAATAAGTATATGGTTGAAACTAGGCAAGCAAAGCGCACCGTTGGTACTATTAAGCATGAATTTGTTCACACCCAAGGTGATGTAAACGTTAATGAGTCATTCGGTAAGAGCCTTGAGGAGCGCCGTGCAGAGTATTATTCTGGCGACAATGGTGAATACTATGAGGTTAAGAGCTTCTTCCGCCAGTTGCAGCTACTAAGCGACAAGTATATTGGCGATATGTTTGAAGAGGCTTTAGCATCTGCTCATACCGGTGATCCAGTAAACATTTATGAGCTTTGCGCCAAGTACTATGGCCTAGAATATATGGTAGACATTGCCGCCTCTCAGCCCGATGCCTATGTTAGGTTGGGCGCCAACAGCCAGTTTACCCGTGATATGCTGCAGTCTATCGGTGGTTATGGCTCGATCGTTGAACGCATTGCACATAGTAAATATGTTGACCACGAGGCCGCTAAAAAATATACAGTCCGTGTAGTTAATAATTTCCGCACAAGCCGGCTCGTCGATGGTGAGGTCGACCAAGATTACGAAATTTTTCTGGGCCAATACTTTGGACCTGTCCTACGGGGTTTAGACCTACATTTGGCAGATATACCTTATGAAGCTGCCCAAGAATCCAAAGAATAAGATACAACAAAATAGCCCCGAAGAGTCGGGGCTATTTTGTTGTAAGCTGCCGGATTATTCGACAGTTACTTCGACGCGGCGCACGGTCTTGCCGGTAAAGCGGCGAACCTTGCGGGTTACGTACTTGACGACACCGTCGCGGTCAGCGTGAACGGTGAAGTTGCGGCTAACTTTGGTGCCCTTGCCAGCGCGCTTGGTTGCGCCTACTTGGCGGACGATAACTTGGCCAGTCTTAACTGTTTGGCCGCCATAAATCTTGATACCGAGGCGTTGGCCTTGGCTGTCGCGGGTATTTTTGGCGGTACCGCCGGCTTTAACGTGTGACATATGCTTTTATTACTTCCTTGTTATTACTACGAGGTCACGAGCGACCAACTGGTTAGGACGGTGATATACCATCTCTTGCTCTTGAGCCCACGAAAAACTC
>CBJLZK010000025.1:0-9096 GCA_966427515.1 uncultured bacterium
GCTAGAAGCACATACTATTGCTAATTTGCGCCGAAAGCTTAGCTGCTTGTAGGCAACGCTCAGCAGCAAACCAAAAGGTATAAAAACAATAATATTAGCGACCATTCCGCTAAAGTTAGTGCGGGTTAAGCCAGCGAAAGGGATCAAGTTAAGACTACGGCGGTGGTAATCGAACACTCCGGCGATATCCGCCGAAAACTTAAACATAACCAGCCATACCAGGGCGCATAGGTATATAGCTAGTACTGCTTTGGGTAGTAACTTCATATATTTCCTCTTATTCAATGATTTGTTACGGGCGCTAGTATGTTGCCCGTCTGTGAAATTGGTGTGAAATTGTTACACTAGAGACATGAAGATTCTAATTGTCGAGGACGAACCTGCGATTCGTGAGTTCGAAGTGACATATTTACGCGATGCCGGTTACGAGGTAATCGAAGCCGCGGACGGCCAAGCCGCAATCGATATATTCAAGTAAAATAAGATCGATCTGGCGGTCGTAGACGTTAACTTGCCAATCTTGGATGGTTTTGCCGTCTGTAAGGCTATCCGGACCACATCGGCAATGCCGATCCTGATTGTTACCGCACGAGGCAGTGACGAAGACGAAGTAAAAGGACTGGAGATGGGTGCCGACGACTACATCAAAAAGCCGTTTAACCCCAACGTGTTGGTAGCCCGTGCACAAGCATTACTCCGGCGCCACGCCACCAAACAATTGCAATTTAAAGACCTGGTCATCGACCCCGAGACCATGTCCGTTACTAGGGCTGGCCAATCGGTTGCCCTTACAACCACAAGGTTTAACTTGCTGCTCGCATTGGCATCGCATCCTGGCGCCGTACTTTCAAGAGCGCAACTAGTAGATCAAATCTACAGTGACCCAGCCGGTCATTTTGTATACGACAGGACTATTGATGCCCACATCAAGGCCCTGCGCCAGGCCATAGAAACCGACCCTAAACAGCCCCAATATATCGAAACGGTCATTGGCAGCGGCTATAGGTTCAATGGAGAACCAGCATAATGTTTAGCCCGGGCATGCTTATTAGCTTGCACATTTACTTGTATATCTTTGCTGTGGCTGCCGTTATTATGGCGCTGCTGGGGATCTTTAAGAGCAGCATTTACAACCGGTTAAGTACCCGTATTGCGCTGCTCATCCTAGCTTCAGGGCCAATCGCTACGGTCATTACGCTGCTTTTGGATAATGTGTTACCTCAGACGTTGCAGCTTCGGTGGCGGTTGTTGCAGACCACGTTAATTGTCCTCGGCAGCCCCGTTATACTGGGCACGCTGGCAGCACTATTTGTGCGGCGCCCGCTGCGCCAGTTCGACGAAGCCATGGCCTCTTTGGAGCAAAGTAACTACAAGGTCCAGTTACGGCAAACTGGTATCGATGAGTTCGACAAACTATTCACCAAATTTAATAACCTGATCAACAGGTTGCAGCACGAGGAAAAACTCCGCAAAGATCTGGTATCTGACACCTCCCACGAACTACACACACCACTAACCACCATGATCGGGCAACTAACCGCTATCCAAGACAAAAAGTACGCCCCAACCGACGAACGAATCGCCATGCTAAAGGAACAAGCCGAACGCCTAGCGGAGTTAATCCAACAACTCGACGCCTACACCAAAGCCCGCGTTCCAGATACCGAAGAGCCAGAAGACATACGCCTAAAGCAGTTCTGTGATGATCTTATTAAGCACTTCAGCCTGGAGCTCAAAGAGAAGGGCATAGCAGTACATGTGCATATTACAGATGAATATACGCTTCACGCCAGCCGCACTGCACTCCAGCAAATTCTGACGAACCTATTACAGAACGCGCTACGTTATTCGGAAGCCACCGAAGTTACCATCGAAGCTACTGCTCACAAATTAACATTTGCAGACAACGGCAAAGGCGTACCTGCCGAAAGCCTGCCATATCTGTTCGAACGCTTTTACCGTGTAGACAAATCACGTAGCCGCGCTAGCGGCGGCCTAGGCCTAGGGCTGGCCATCGTTAAAGAACTAACCGAAGGCCAAGGGTGGGGTATTTCCGCTAAAGCTGGCCATCCCGGCCTAGTGTTCATGATTAACGTATAGATGGTTAGCTGCAATTAACATGTGCGGCGATTAACTAGGTTCTTGGTATGCTTAGCTAATGGGCTACCGCAAACGTATCGTCATCAGTTTTGTGCTACTCATAACGATAGTTGTGTGTGGTATAGCCTTGCTAAAGATACATAATCAGCAAGGCGAGACCACTAATCTGCCGTCGCCATCCCTAAAAACCCTAGCAGCGCGTCACAACATAGAGCTTGGCAACTTTGCCATCTCTACGTATCTAAACGACCCACAGTACAGCAACATCTTGTCATCCCAGTTCAATCTGGCGCTCATAGACAACACGCCGAACTGGTATTTTACCGATGGCGGCTTGCACCCAGGTCCGACGACATATAACTTTGCCACCATGGACAAGGTGGTTGCATACGCACAGGCCCACCAGATGCAGTTGCAGGCCCACCATTTGCTCTGGGGCGAAGATAAATGGCTGCCGGACTGGCTAAAGAACGGGAATTACACCCCAGGCCAACTGCTAACTATCATGCACGACCACATTGCCACCGTTGCCGGCAGGTACAAGGACAAGATCAAGGAGTGGAGCGTGGTCAACGAAGCATTTACGCGGGGCCAGCATATTTATGGCTTGCACGACTGGTGGGCCGATCATATCGGAAGCACCGCATACGTTGACCAAGCCTTTATTTGGGCACATCAAGCTGACCCACAAGCCAAACTTATCCTAAACGACTTCGATAACGAGCACTTCAACCCCATATCAGATGCTATGTATAACTACATCAAAGACGCCAAAGCCCGTGATATCCCCATTGACGGCATTGGTATGCAAATGCACATCGACGCCACGCACCCGCCCGACATGAACGAAGTTATCCAGAATATGCAACGATTTGGCCAGCTTGGGGTCCAAGTGTACGTAACCGAATTTGACGTGAATATGAGCGCCGTACCCGCACCAGATGCCGCTCGTGACAATATCGCCGCCGGAATTTACTACAATATGACGCGCGCCTGCATCCAGGCAGGCGATTGCCATAGCTTTTCGGAGCTTGGCATTACCGACAAAGAGACCTGGTACAACTACATGGGCCCATCTACGACAGACGCCCGCCCGTTGATGTTCGATGCTAATTACCAGCCTAAGCCGGCCTTTTACGCGTTTAGAGATGCCTTATTACAGAAGACAACACCGCACTAGACACCAACGCCACCGATAATAGTAGCAGTTATTGGCGGGTCAATAGATGCCACCAGGGGCATAAATGTGTCTTTTAGCTGTGCCGCAACGTCTGGCCGAGCAGCAAACGCGTCTTTTGCATCTTTAGATGTCCACAGTTCGGTGATACATACGGCATCTGGATTCTCGTTGGTTCCGATCAGATAGTAGGCACACTCAGGTACGTCATTAAGCAGCTTGCTGCTGGTTTGTAATTGTTGGACAAGCTGGTCACGCATACCTGGTTTAGTGATAACTGTTGCGCACTGCATGTAGGCATTCATAAATATTCTCTCCCTTAAATGTCATTATTAGATCAGCTAAAATTGAATTTGAACTACCCGTCATTACAGTAAGCACGCCGAAACATTTCGATTAGCTCATCTGTGTGCTTCTTTGTATCGTAATTTTGTTGACTGTATATTTGTGTAGCCACACCATTTAAGGTCATGCGGACTGTTAATGCGGCAATACTGGGGTCGAATTGGCTCAGCACGCCTTTCTTTTGCCCCGCAATAAAGACATTCTCCAAATCTGAAAGCTCACGTTCGTACAAGGTATCAGCAAGGCTAATGCATTTTTGCGGCCTAAAGTTGGCCCGTATAGCCTGTAGCGCTTGTATGTGCATTGGATATTGTTGATAAAACTTACCACTTAGCTCGATAAAGCTGCGGACTTGCTCCCACTCATTGGTTGTTCGCCAAATCTGGGCTGACATATATTTGCGCGCAACAGTATATATATAAGCAATTGTTTCTTGGATTAGCCCCTCCTTGCTCGGGAAGTGATACTGGATAACACCTTTACTGAGGTCTAGACGCCGGCTTATCTCGCCGACAGTTGTCCGAGCATACCCCACTTCGGCTATCGTTTTGACGACGCATTCAAGAATTCGTCGCTGTGTCGGTGTTAGGTTGCTGCGCGGGGTATATGTTTCCATTGTGGCGTATATAGTTGTGTGTTAGATTTAGTACAAACGTACTAATTAATTGTAATGTAAGGAAAAAGAACATGCAACCGCCCAAGTATCTAATCAATAGTCCTCTGAGATATAGATGGCTCGTTAGGGGGCTCATTTGTCTGTTACTGCTGGCGGTATTTTTTATTGGGCAAGTCGTAGCCGAGCTCGGTACCACCGCCCCATATAGCGCAAAAAACCAATCAATTAGCACGCTCGGCATTACCGCATGTGGAAGCTTTAAAGAGCCACAAACACAGCAGCAGTTTTATGTCTGTTCGCCACTGTATCCGGTTATGGATACCACGTTTGTTGTAAGTGGCCTGCTCATCATGCTCGCAACCACGCTCGCAATCAGGCCGCTTTGGCCTGGAAAAAGGTTGCGGGCACTAGCAGTCCTTCTTATTTTCTTTGGTGGTATCGAAGAAGTTGTGGCCGGCTTTTCGCCGCTCAATCTTAATCCATTCCTACATAGCTTGTCGGGTGGGCTTGCCATTGCCGCGCTGAACCTTGGCCTAATTCTGCTTGGATTTGCCGCAATCAAAAAACAACCTCGGTTAGCATGGTACACACTTTTCTGGGGGATAGTAGGGATGACAGGATTACTCATGAGCGGTACGCCGCCTTACGTCTGGCTGGGATATGGTGGATGGGAACGTGTCGCCGGATATACCTTTCCACTATGGGGTATCAGCGTAGGTGCATACTGGCTAAACCAGATAAAAGATTCAAAAGAGTAGAAGTAGTTACACAAAAAAATAGGTAGACTTTTTTGGTCTACCTATTCTGTACTCTTAGTAAATGAACTACATAGGTACGGTTTCGTATATTCGCACTTCGCAATCTGGAGCATTACCGAAGGGGCTCTCCAAGACAATCTTTGAAGCTTCCTCGAGATTTTCGGCAGTTATCATGTAATATCCCACTGCGGTGTCGGTAAATTCTGTTACCTTACCATCTTTTACAAGGGCACGATCAGCAAGCGGGTTACCGCCATCGACAATACAGTTAAGTTTTGCAAAGTATTCGCCCCACGCTTGCCGTTGCTCTGGCGATAAATCGCTGGGTAGTTGCGGCTTGGCGTTGTGGCCAATGACAAGATACTTTTTCATGTTCGGTTCCTTGTGATTTATTTCTTAATATTTTCTGTTAAGTATGCGATGTAATTTTCAAATGTTTCGTCATCATTCCCATATTCCAGGTGATACTGGCCTATCCAGTGCTGTACCATAGCCAGCGAGTTACGCCTGATGGCAACAAAATTCGTACGACCAATTTTACGCCGCTGAATAAGCTGCGCCTCTTCTAGCGTACGAATATGTCTATGGATAGAGGGCAACGACATAGCATGTTCTTCGGCCAATTGACCAACGGTAGCAGGATGAAAGGCGAGCGTCCTCACTATTTCACGCCGTTTTCCGTTGCTCAGTGCGGCAAAGACCATGTCCAGTACAGTCGAGTTAACATCATTACTTAACATACACGTTAAGTATATGAGTTGCTCTACTTAAAAGCAATACTCTCGGCGAGCCTAGCTCATCAATGTGCGCCTAAAAATAGTTGCAGTGCACCAGCCTATTACTCCGGTTTCATTTTATATGAAGTCATATTGATGGTTGCAATCTGGTCGCCAACCTCTAAATTTACGTGAAAACCGCTACCGTTGAGCGGCTCGTTATATTTGATAGTGTTATTTTTATCTATAACTAACATAAAAGCATTTTTGTCGTTGGAATCAGTAATAAAATATCTTCCAGGGTTCACTCTGTTGGGAGTGTCAGTAACCAGCACGGTGTTATCGTAGAGTTTTGCTAATGCCGGCGGCGTAGATGGTGACGTTGCCACCGCTTTGAAATTTACGGCCATCAAATTTCCACCATCTATTTTAACCTCATCTCCATCTGCTAGCTGCGCCCACGCTAGCCGGGTGTCATAGCCCGCGCCAGTGGCACTATCGTTCAGCGCTACGCTATAGCTCGCTGCCTGGCTGACAACCGTAAAGGTACCATTTTGTTGCGCCCCAGGCGAAAGAGCATAGAGGCCAGGGACGATAGCCTTGTTTGGACCAACCATATATGTTCCAGGTTTAAGTGCTGCGGGCGCTGCAGTAGTCACGAGTGGTGCAGGGATTACTGGCGCTGAGGTAGTTGCAGTGTTCGTTGTAGCAGCTTTATTTGTTTCGGATTTATTGGGCCAAAGGAAAAGAATAACACCGATAATAAGTATCACAACTAAAATAGTGCCAGCTAAAAGCAGTTTCTTTGCATTTGTCTTTTGAGGGGTAATCGGCGGCAGACTATTATTGATAATTGGCTGGTCATCATTTTGCATTCGTACACATCTCAAGTGGCTATTGTTCAATTCTTTACTATACGGCAAAGCATAACCCTATAAAACTTTTAACCCCGAAGTTCGTCATAAAGCCATGGCTAACGGTCGTCAGTCAGGTTGAGGATAACATCCCACATGCACAAACCACCGTGCGGATGCCGCCCAATGTGCTGCGTAATTTCACTAGCGCCATCAAGTTCGCTCTGGTATATAACCCTGGCACCTTTGATTGCCTGGACTGGCCGGTGTATGGCAACAGGTGGGCACCATACAGGCTCATGTGATGTGGTTTTATGAGGGTCGGATGACGCTGCCGAAACCCAGACCGTATCCACGTCCAACACCTGCAATTCACGAGCAGCGCACCAACGCCCGCCCGGCTCGTCCTGCGGGGACCCGAGTACTTGGGTTGCTACTATTGGCTCGCAGCAAATGTCCAAATCCGAAGGCTGCGGGAGCAGCTCCGAAACATCCTGGGGTAGCCTCTGATGTGTGGCACCGATAGTGATCCTTGCCAATGCCGGGTTAATAGGTTCGCGTTCCCCAGTGGCGTTAACTTGCTCATTCAGATTGGCGCACACTAACACACCGTACCCAAAACTAGGTGATTCTGCTATTTGGCGCACATCATTTTCGAGTGGGATGGGACAAGCATCACCTTCATCCGCAGAGTAAATTTCGCCAGTCATACTATCAACCCTATTAAATACATACACCGTCAATTTTGCAACTAACTGACCATGTGATTACGATAAGGTAAGCCGCACCAAAGTCACCGATATACTTAATAGCAATGACGTAGCTTTGGTATATTTGTATATATGTCACAGACCCACCAGCGACGCATGTCAGACAACCCATATATAGATACTGTTTGGAAATCAGAATCTATATCTGACGGAGAATACTTAGTTACGCCAGACGGTTCGTGGGACCTTATCGCCGCCTGGAAGGCCGACGGCACTTGTGTAGTGTTCCTGACGGGGCAAGTTACCAAGCCGGCACGCGTCCAGTACCACGCAGGTGAGCGATCGGTAGTTATATCGTTTGCACCTGGTGCTTATTTGCCATTCATGAAAGGCGCCGCTCTAACCAACGACTTTTTGTTATTGCCGCTTACCGATGACAATGCGCACTTTAGGCTAGCAGACCATACCTTTGAGTTGCCCACCTACGAAAATGCCGAACAGCTCATCGACAAGATGGTAAGCCAGAATGTACTACAGAATGACGACATCGTGCATGGCATGCTCCAGGGCACTCCTAAAGCTGCGTCTACACGCTCTGTGCAGCGGCACTTTAAAGCCGTTACCGGCATAACCCACAAAAACCTTACAGATATCCGCAGGGCCCAACAAGCTGTCAGGCTCCTAAAAGATGGCAAAAACCCATCCCGTGTTGCCGCAGATGCTGGCTATTATGACCAACCACACCTTACCAAGTCGCTCAAACGCCTGATGGATTCGTCGCCAACCGACGTAGACGACGTAAATCAGGTGTAATATTGTCGTTTTTGTACAAAACTTTTGGCAGTGTAATTGGTTAACTGTACTTACCATTAAACAAAGGAGAAATACCATGGAAATGAAACTAGAACTCATAGCGCTACCAGTCAGCGACATCGACAATGCGCTGGACTTTTACGTCAACAAAGTAGGGTTCAAGCTAGACCACGACCACACAGTAAACGACAACCTGCGCTTTATCCAACTGACGCCTCCAGGTTCGGCCTGTTCAATCACGTTCGGCAAAGGCATCGCCACTGACATGAAGCCAGGATCACTCAAGGGCCTGCAAATGGTCGTACCCGACTCACAAGCCGCCTACGACGAACTAACCTCACACGGCGTCGAGGCTACCAAACCAGAACAGATGCCTTGGGGCAAGTTCGTTTACTTTAGCGACCCCGATGGCAACAGCTGGGCGCTACAAGAAATGACACACAAGAAGTAGCGCGTTGCTACTTCTGTGACTCAGAAAACTTCTTGAAGTTTTCGAACTCTTTAACAAAAGCTTTCTTTATTACTGGACCAAACAGTGGCAGCATGACCTTCATGGCACCCTTGGGCATTAAGTTGTATTCGGCAGTCACATTAGTGGCATCTGCCGATACAGCTTCAAAGCCCACCTGGGCAAAAATGTCCATTGGCTTACCCTCGACCTGGAAGGCTAGGTGATTTGGCTTGTCGTATTCACTTAAGGTCGAGTTAAAGGTGTTGCCACGGTTGTTGTAACTAAACTGCGACCCCTTGCCAATGGCCCCTGGCTGACTAGCTCGTAATCTGTAAGCGAGGTATTCCACTTAGCCTCGTTACGGGCGTCTGCAATGTGGTCGAAAACCACAGCCGCAGGGCGGTTGACGGTGAGATGCAATGTTATTTTCATGCTGGTCCTTAGGGTTTTGTTAGATTTAAGTATTGTAAGAATAACAGAAGGGACATTTTCTGAGAACAGCAGCTCGTTAGTGTCGTGGAGTGTTCAGGTTTCGCCCTGAACCCAACTTTTTGGC
>CBJLZK010000026.1:0-8758 GCA_966427515.1 uncultured bacterium
CTGAGCCATAGGTCTCTCGCGGATTAGCGCGCGTCCGGTGAGGTACGGTCGTCTCGTGAAGGTCGCTCTCGTCACCGGCGCGAACACAGGCATCGGCCTGGCGATCGCGGAACGGTTCCTCCAGGACGGCTACACGCTCGGCTACGCGACCGCCGGCAACGACGACAAGCACACCGGTCCCAAGCTCATAGTAATGCTTGCGGTTAGCAGCACGATCGGCCACAAAGCCGTTAAGCTGCGCGTCTGTCGCAACTTCTTTTTCGAGCTGCTGTGTGTCTTTGTATAGCTTAGACTTGAGGCCCTCAAGCGTAATCCGCTGGCCAACCTTGGGCTTGTCGCCAAAGATAATGCCGAGCAAGCGCTTCTCTTCGTTCTTCAGGCCAGTAAGTTTGTGTGTGAGCTCGAGCTCGTACGAACGCTTATTGGTAAACCAACTGCCTTTGGTAGCAGTCTCGTAAATCTTGATGTAGCCACGTACTGCCAGATCAATAATCTGCGCCGTTACGTCCGAACCCTTGTGCTTAAGGATCGCCGACGCCGTCAGTACGCTCAGATCAGTTGGTGGTACATACTCTGGAACAATTGTCCCCTTCCCGGCTGGCGAGCGGCCAAACCGCTGCCACGCTTTGACCATCATGGCCAAGACATAAATCAGGAACACGCCGCCAAGCGCGAACCATGCACCCAGCAGCCATGGGAAAATACGCTCCCATTTGGTCGGCTGGTAGCCCGCAAAGGTATGTGGCTGGAAGCCAGTGACAAATGTTACGTTCTCGCCAGCGTACAAGAAGCGGCTAGCTTGGAATGTTATAACCGTCTCGTTGTCTTTTTTGACGACACTAGTAATACAGCTATGGTTAGCACCCTGCACACCCTCGTAACAGGTATGGCTGCTGTTAAACCGCTTGGCTAGGTCGGCATCCAAATGCAGCCGGGCCGTCAGTGCCTCAAAGGTCACACCCCAGTCTGTGCCGTTCGTGTCCCAATAGATTTCATCGTGGTCCTTGAATTGCTGGGTAACATCTTGTATCTGGTAATCAATCACGTATGTCTGGATGCCGCCAACGAGTTTGTTGGCGTCACCAATCCGAACCACAGTATTGCCATTAGAACCGTAGGTGGTATACGTCAGATTATGCTGCTTGTCATCTTTGACCGACAGCACGGCAAAGTGCACAGTATGCCCATTATATGTGTTAGGGATCGACCGCAGAATGCCATGGTTTTCGCCCATAGGCAAAAAGCGCACGGTGATCTTTTCGACCACTTCCATTTGCGACCGATGGCCGCTATTACGGCTTAGGTAATAATCGGCGTCAAATGATTGGACAGTAAAACTACTGCTGTTTGTTGCAGCCGCCGCTTTTGTTGCTGGCCATGCTAGCGTCAATAGCACTAGCACCAAGACTCCCAGCCCAAGTACCCTACGAGTTAATTTCATACTTATACTATATAGGAAAACGCCCGAAAATTATTTGGCAAATGCTCGTGTTTTTACACGGAACCATTTTACGATCAGGCCGTCCAGCAATAAATGGCTAAAATAGCCCGCTACAGCAGCGCCGTAATAGATTACCGAGATGTCCAAAACACGATGGTCGTACATATATGGCACCAGCACGATCGGTAGCGGAACAAGTAACATTGCCAGCTTGCTATGCGTCCAGCCGCGGTGCTTGCCCACAACAGGTAGCATGGCGATTAGGCCTAAATAGGCCGCAGCCTGGATGTTACCGCTCCAAATAAGCAGTATGTCGAAGGCCAAGGCGATGCCATAAAAGATATTCTGCCCTTTTGAATTGGTATCGATATCCGGAAAGAGCGCAAACAGCACGCTCAGCACCATGACGGCGACCAATGCCTGCCAATCATGCAGCAAGCCAACCTTTTCGGCAAAATGCTGCACTGGCGCATACGAAACCGCCCCGGTATAGGCCGAGCCAAGTACAATGCCGCCAACGACGTGACCTTTCCAGTTAGCCATATCTCCAGCATACATTAAACTTTGAATACGTGTATAGCGAACAAACAACAGATACTGTTCGGTTATCCACCGTTATGTTGTCAAATTTTTTATGATAAAGGTCTTGTTTTCGCTATACGCAAGCGTATAGTTTGCAGTTAACGTTGTCAGACAACTGTGACAACGGCCACAAAACATTTAAGTAAGCTTTATGACTGCAGCGACCGTGAAAGCGCTGCTGTTTTATTTTTCATTTTTTGGAGGGTAAAAAATGACAACCGAAACACTAGAAAGAACCATAGAGGACCCGCTCGTAGCGCTGGACCGTGAGCTCGCCGACATTGTCGGCCTCAGCTACGAAGATATGGATGAACTGACCCAGACCAAAGTCATGCACTTAGGCTATGTCTCGATTCTCGGCACCGACGAGCAAGCAGCAGTTATGCGCTTCCACTGTGGCCCACAAGATTCTATTAAACGTGGCGGCACTAAGTTTAAGTGGTACGAAACCGAAGCCGAGCAACGCGACGACGGTATCGACCATGCCCGAGCCATGTTCTACAAGATTGGTGGTATCGACGAAACTGATTACGCTGGCGGCAAAACCATCGTCAATGTCGACCCTCACAAGCTAACTGACGAACAAATGATAGACGCCATGAAGCAAGTCGCCACCCTGATGGATGAAGCCGAACTGGCCGACCCCAAAATTGACGGTACCGCCGGCGACGAAGGCACCAACGGGCATATCGACCACTATGTCGAAGGCTTACGCGAGCGTGGCCACCCCCACCCCGAGGCTTGCATTACTGGCAAGTCCGACATGGGCCCGCGTGCAGCCGCTACCGGCCGCGGTGCCGCCATTGTCCATCGTGAGTACCTGCGCAGCCAAGGCAAAACGCAAACTACCATCGGCGTCCAAGGTATGGGCTTTGCTGGTGCTTACTACGCCGCCGAGGCTACCTCACCACTGGACCCTGCCGATAACGACGTAAAGATCATCATCCCTGCTGTTGGTGACGTAAAGTTCAACGAAGAAACCAAGCAGTACGACAAATACACCTTATTCACCGACGATGCCGACGGCCTGCGCATTACCCGCGACATGGTCGACAGCATCCTCAAGAATGCCAAGGAAGACCCAGACATGGTGGCAGCCGGTGGCTTCAAGCTCGAAGCATTGGCGCGCAAAATCAACCGCGAAACTGGCCGGCAGGTCTTTATCGCCAAAGAGGACGTCTTGGAATTTGAGGGTGTCGAATGGGTTGCCCCCGCTGCCACCAGCAACGTCATTACTACCGACAACATCCACGAGATCTCGGCCGAAAACTGGCTGGAAATCGGCAACCACACCGTACACTCTAGCGCCCAAGCCCTTATGCGCCTGCTAAGTATCAACTTGCTGCCTGGCGAATTAGTAAACTCAGGTGGCGTCAAGATGTCGATCCGCGAAAACCGCCGCGACCTCGCCCGCATCGCCGCCCACGAGGCCGGCATCCAGGCCAACGACCCCTCCGATGCCGAGCACGAAGCCGATCTGCGCGCTACGATGGTCCACGCTACGCGCATGACCTTGCGGATGGCCGAACGCTTTGGCCTCGATATCCCCACAGCGATTAAGGCTGTTGGCCTGGCCAACTACGCTATGTCCAGGAGCATGCGGATTAGCGAGGAAGTCCGCTCGCTCTTTGCCCTGGCTGCCTAACCCCGCCAGGCAATCACAAAAATACCCCGCACTCACGCGGGGTATTTTGTTTTGCAAGCAGCCCGATTACTGAGTAATCGTAAACTGGTCGTTGCCGCTTCCCTGCAACGTAGCGTTTCCAGAACCGAGGCCCTGGCCAAGATTCTGCGTAAGTGCGTTAACGTAGTCGGTCAGGCCCAGGCGGTCCAAGGCTTGGCTGAGCGTAATCGTACCGGTTGGCGCGGTTACATCAACAGTGCCAGTAGCTGGCTTGAAGGTCACGTTTATAGTGGCCGTTGTAGCACCACTACCGCTACCGTCGTCATTACTAGTGTTCAGGTTAGCCTTAACGACATTAGTGTCTGTGTTGATGTTCAGGCCAAAATTAGCGGTCGAGGTCACACCATCTTGCTTGGTATGTGCGTTCAAAAAGACTGGCTTTTCGGCACCGCCATCATAGTTCAGGCCAAACTCAATATAGTTGTTAGCTGGGTCCGTCTTGTCGTTGATCCGAACTTTGTGCACAAGCTTAGTCTTGGTGTTAACCCACATGTCAAAGGTGTCACCATTTTTGATGTTGTCCGCTGACTTGGTCATGCCCTGCACGTCCAACAGGTCGCTCAGCGACTTGCCGTAGTTAGTCTTGGCCCAATCGTTTAGCTTGGTCTTGTCCAGGGACTTACCTAGCTCGTCGATAAAGGTCTTTAGGTGGTCTTTGTTGGCGCTGACCTTGTAGTGGTCGGTTGACTTGCCGTCGGTGGTTTCTTTGCCTACAAAGCTCTGCATCGTAAACACCGCCGTACTTGAGTCGGTGCTAAACAAGTACTTGTGTGACTCGTCACCCAATACCTTGGCGGCGGCAGTTACATCTTGCTCGCTTGGTGCTGTCAGGTTTACCGAAGGCGAAGTGTTCTGGCCAGAGGCGCCCTGGGTTTGCTTGAGGATGTTATCGAAGAAGGTGTGGTCGACGCTCACCCACTGGTTATCCAGGGTATCAAGCTGAGGCATGCCGAGCTGGCCGCCAAGCCCCTTAATGCCACCCAAGCGGAAGTACACGTCAGGGCTGCTAGAGTTAGAAGCCTTTTTGACAATACCATCGATCTTTAGGCGGGTCGTACTCAAACCAACATCACCGGTAAAAGATGAGTTGTTTTGGTCGCTGTGATCGCTAAAACTACCATCTGTCGAAAAGCTGCTGCTACTAACCTTAAATGTACCATCAACCTGGGTATTATTGAAGGCTTTAGCAGTTTTGGCATCACCAGCGTAACTGACAAGTTGGTCGTACCCGTCGGCGGTATTGGTAAGCGCCGACTTAAAGACATTGGCAGGCCTGTTTGGCAGGTAGTAAGCAAAGCCGTATACGCCAGTAGCTACCACCAACACAGTGGCTGCACCAGCGATCATGAGCAAACGCTTACGGCTTGGCATAGCTTTAGCGGTACCGCCGGGGCCCATGCCTACATACACTGGGCCGCTGGACATGCTTGGCATTTCTGGCTGGCCAGGTTCGTCGGGTTGGGCTGGAGCCGGTTGGCTAGATTGCTCCGGCGGTTGGTCGTGAAGAGGTGCTGGTGGCTGTGTCGGCAGCGATTCAGGCTGCGACGGGTTGGAGTTTGGTTCGTCTTCCATATATTCCTGCATTTTTGCATTACTTGATACCTAGGATTATACAGTGCGCTATACGAAAACTTAAAGAATACTGAACATGCCAGCCGCCTATTTTTGCCGGCACTACAGTCCATGCGCTATGGCCATAAGGATGGATTAACCCAGCTGCGGCTTTAGTTCTTTCCAGAACTGCAAAAAGCCGTCAAGGTCTTGGCCTGGATACACGACAGCAACATGTTGATACCCCAGGCCTGTTAGCTTCCTGATGCCAGCAGCGTGGTTACTGGCATCAGGCCCGCACGAGATCATTAGGGCGAGGTCGTCGGGTGTGACCTGCTTGGTGGCGGCGTCAAAATTAACTGGGTTGGGCAGTTCGGCCTGTACCTTCCAGCCACCAGCCGCAAAGCGGAACTGCTCGTACACCGTTTGTTTGGCTTTGGCTTCGTCCGGATCCCAGCCCAGGACGATCTGGCTCCAGGTATTGCTGGCGTCCCCGCCGTGGTCTAGAAACGAGTGGATAACGTCGGGATTCGGCTCGGTATTGCACAGCCCTGCTCCACACCTAGCTGCAAGTTCAGCAGCGGCTGGTCCGCCCGCTGCCATGTACATATTGATTGGCTCCGCGGGAAGGTCAAACACCCGCGCATCCTCGGCTTTGTAATATTCACCGTCATAGCTAAAATATCCTCCCTTCCAAAGACCTTGGATTATTTCGACTGCTTCTTTAAACATCTTGCGGCGTACTGTTGCGCCAGGCCAGCCCTGCCCCACGATGTGCTCGTTCAGGCGCTCACCAGCACCCAAACCAAGCGTGAACCTGCCACCGCTAAGCACTGCGGTCGTGGCCGCCATTTGGGCCACAATTGCCGGGTGGTAGCGCATAATCGGGCACGTTACCATCGTGGCGAGCTGAATCTTCTTAGTCGCCTGCGTAATCGCTCCCAAAATCCCCCAGGCAAAGCCAGCGTGGGATTGGCTTGTCAGCCAGGGGTGGTAGTGATCAGAGATAACCAAGAAGTCAAAGCCAGCCTCTTCGGCCTTTACGGCCTGTTCGATGAGGTCGTTAGGAGCAAAACCTTCGCAGTAGAGCGTAAACCCGTACTTCGTCACAATAAAATCTCCTTACAGTATGCATTGTAAGGAGATTTGTCCGCTGGCTCTGTAAATTTTTTAATACGTTTAACTATTGCTTGTCTGCAAACCAACGCGCAAAATCGTGCCAAATGTATTCCTTGATCGCGCTCTCGCCCGCCGCATGGTGCGTAGCAATACTCTTGCCGTCAATAAAGATCACCCGCTCCATCGATGGCTGGCTTGCAGGCCCTTCGATCTCGCCGGTAATCTCGCCCCAAAACTCTTTAGAAATAACGTGGGTCTCGTGCTCGTCCTTGTAAATAACAGTTTCGGTCACGCAGATCCGCCTGTCAGCCTTGCCTTGCATCAGATGTACAAAATCTTCGGGCTCAAACCATTGCCACACATCCTTCATGTAGCCGCCCGGAAAGCCTTTGAGCGCCGGAATCGACCAGAACGCGTCGTTAATCACCACTGGTTTGCCGGCTAGTTCGTACGCTTTTTCGGCCTTGGCCAGCGAAATTTTGTGCGGGTCATGGGATTGGATTTCGTCGATGTCGTGCTCTTCTTGGATGACAGCAATACCAAATTCGGCGCATGCCTTTTGCATGTCCCTGAACTTGCGAGCATTGCCCGTCACGAATGTAACCTGTTTTGTCATTACCTATATCCTAATAGAAAAGGTCGTGAATCGCCAGAAATAGCGCGGTCAGCATGCCGACCCAGCCCAACATCCTGCGGAAGCCGTTCACACCCGAAGTGATTTCCAGATAAGACCAGTAGCCAAGCATGCCAACGCCCAAGATAAAGACCAAAATGCCCAGCCACTGCAGCTGGTGAATGGGCCTGACGGCCAGGCGCACAGCAAACGCACTCAAGGTGATTACGAGCGGCTTGTTCGGCTTCTGAAAAATAACCATGAGCACTAGTGTACCGTATCCCAGTGTTTTTTGCAGCCAAGCCACAGGTAAGCACACCATAATTAAAGGCTCACATTAACAAGGAGATACCATGAAGTGCCCTATCGACCAATCAACCCTTCAAATCACTGCCCGTGAAGGTATCGAAATTGACTACTGCCCGCAGTGTCGCGGCATTTGGCTCGACCGAGGCGAGCTCGACAAGATCATCGAGCGTACTGCCGGCCAAGACCGCACCGGCTACGCTCAATATGGTCGTGAATCCGACGATGACGACCACAAATACCCAAAGCACGGCGAATACGACGATCCTCGCAACGACCGCGGCTACAGCGACCAAAAGAAGCGCAAAAAAGGCGGTTTCATCGGCGACTTATTCGACTTCTAAAAACGTGTGCTCAGCCCAGCTAACAGATCAGAAATTAGGCTAGTTCTGTATACTTTTTGTGGTTCCCCGAAGCTTTGTCTACGGGATATTTAGCATCGTTCTTGGCCATCTTTTTGGTAAAAGCTTCGGCCAGATCAATGTCTAAATCGTGCGCAATCAGCAGCACCCAATAAAAGACGTCGGCCAGCTCCTCGCTGACGTCGTCTTTTTTGGTTTGGACATGCGTCAGCATTTCCTCGGCATTTTTCCACTGGAAGTGCTCTAGTAGTTCGGTAGCTTCTAGCACCAGCGAAATCGTGCTGTCTTTGGGATTGTGGAATTGCTTCCAGTTGCGGGCGTCACGAAACGCCACTACCTTGGCTTGCAGCTCCGCTATTGATGCTGGAGTTTTGTTGGCCATGGTTCTCAAGCCTCTTGGTAGTCGTAGACTTTTAGGATGTAGTCGTGGAAGAACTCGCCTTTTGATTCGGCAGTCATAAGGCCCTGGTAAACCGATTCCGGCACATACAGGTACTTGTAAACGTTGCCCGACTGGAACTCAATCTCCAACGTGCAGTCCTCGCGGTCATACCCAACCGAAACCAGATTAGAAGAATTTACTAACAGTCTGTCCATTTGTCCCCTCCGCTTACGCGTTGATTTTATGGTACAACAATTGGTGGTTTGCGCACAGGGTATTTATCTCAACGATTAAGGTAATGGTTACTCTGGCAGGGAGTTTCAACTACGACGACAATAGTTTTTTAACTAAACCATCTTCGCGATACTCATTTCGCGAGATAGCTTCAATCGCGCCTAGGTCCAGCATCTTATGGTGATTAGCACAAAGAATCCAGATATTATCGGGTGAATCAACGCCAGCAATGCCTGAAGATATAGGAATCACGTGAGCTACTTCCGAGTAAAAAGCACCCTTCGCGGTCTTGAAGGTAAAACCGCAGATCTGACATTTATCGCGATATTTCATTTTCATATTACGAACAATGCCCTTATCGCGCTTATACGCTTTATTGGTCCTTGCTATCTGTTCAGGTGTTTTACCCTGAGCATTGCGAGCATACTGCTCAAGTGCAGCTTCGATTTCTTCATCACTCCTTGTACGAGTAAGTTGATCAAGG
>CBJLZK010000027.1:0-8362 GCA_966427515.1 uncultured bacterium
TATCGCTGAAGTATTGAACTTAGGCCGGCAGAGTATTACGGATTGGCGAGGTGCTGGAGCTTTTGAAACCGTAGAACATCAAAGCCGGCTGTATGTTGCCGAGACCGCATTGCGCGATGTCCTGGAGTGGCACCAGCCGGTTTTGATGCAGTCGCCAGTTGGCGATGTGTAACTACTTAACTAGTGCCTTGAACGCTTGGTAGCTGCGGTGGTGCTCAATAGCCATAACGAGTGCCGAAATGCCGTAAACGAGCGCGAACAGTCCGAAAGCCCACACAAAGGCTATGCCACCTGTTTTTGGCTGGAGTAGCGTAAAGATGCCTACGCCAACGCCGACAACTCCAGATACAAAACTGAGGACTCTGTGCGAATCGGATTGCTCCTCAAAGAATGTCCGGGCTAGGTCAATTACGCCCCATGCCACCAGCGTAATGCCAACGACCAGAATGAACGTCTTTAATGTTAATCCTGGGTGCCGCGCCAGGTACATCCCGACACCAAGTGTTAGGAAGCCAACGATCAGGCTCATCCACCATGTGTCTGGGCGGGTCTTGACGCTCACTAACGCTCTGACTACCTCCACGACACCGACGACCACTACAAAGACGCTTAGTAGGTACACAAAAGTGACCAGTGTTAACCCTGGCCAGAATACCGCTAACGCACCAAACAGAATTGAAACAATGGCCTGGATTACCCAGAGCCACCACAATTCGCTCACCATAGTTGATATAGATCCCTTAGGTTCCGCCATAGCGTACTCCCTTTCACTTATTGTACTTTCATGGTATACCTTGCTTCCCTTCCAGCAAGTGAACTTCATCACGTCATCACCTTAGCGAACATTAGAATTTTGGACATACAAAAAGGCACCTCGCTTCCGGGTGCCTTTTGCAACATAGCCTTGGCCTATTTAACTGGTTGGCGAAGGCCCATCACATTGCCTTCGATCTCGACCTGGGCCACCAACAAGCCGCCACCGACGTCCTTTGGCCCCATCACGACGGTAGCGCCGATCTCTTGCAGGGTCTTAAGGCTGGCGGCAATGTCATCGGTGTCGATATAGCTGACTACTGCTTTGCCGTTGGGATCGAGGCCGACTTCGCCATTGTCTGTTTTGTAGCCGACGTACCAGTCACCGTCTACATATGGTTCGGTGTCTAGATAGGTGCTGTAAAATTTCTTGGCTCTTTCTAGGTCTTTTACGGGAAATACAATTAAAGGGATGTTGTTGGCCATAGGGACTCTCCTATTAGTTACATTGTTTGGTTACGCGTTACTGCCGACAGCTTTTTTGACTAGCGCGGCAACATTGGCTTCTTCGGCATCTGTTAGATCTGTGAAAGCAAAGTAAATTGGCCACATATTACCGTCGTCTAGTTTGGCAGCGTCATTAAAGCCTAGGGTCATAAAATGCTCACCAAACTTTGTGCGACTGCGGAAAAAACAAATGAGCTTGTCGCCGTTGCTGTAGGCGGGCATGCCATACCAAGTGCGTGGCATTAGCTCTGGCGCGCTGGTCATGATGATTTTGTGCATACGGTGGCCCAAATCCCGGTCTGGTTCAATCATAGCGTCAATCGCTTTTAAAACTTCTGCTTCGCCCGCTGTTCTCTTGTCGTCTGTTGCCATTCGGTTCCTTTCAGGTTGCAATTACTATTTGTGTCGTTGTATAATCAAGATACTCTAAATTCGAGACATTTGTCAAAAAGATTTTTATGGCCCTAGAGAACAAAAGCGAATTAAAGCAACAAGTTGTGATAGATAGCCGCGAAAACGGCATTAGCTACACGCTGTTTCGTAATGCCATTGGCAAAAAAATGGGTCTAAACACCACTGACTTTGAAGGCCTCGATTTGATCTTTTACCGTGGCGTTGCTACACCATCTGAGTTGTCGCAGTACACTGGCTTGAGCTCTGGTTCTACGACAGCTATGATCGACAGGCTAGAGAAAACCGGCCTAGTCGTGCGTCAAAACAACCCTAACGATAGGCGCGGCACTTTGGTAGTGATCAACAAAGAAGCCGCCCACAAATACCGCCCGCTCTTTACCTCGGCCCGCGTGGCTCAGAACGAGCTACTGTCTCACTACTCCAAGGAAGACCTAGAAGTGTTATCCGACTACTTTAAACGTTCGGCTGCAATGTTCGAAGCCGAACGCCAAAAAATTCTGAATACTTTCAAGACTAAGAAGACGAATCGTCAACTTTAATTTTTGTGCCGACAACCAGCCCTGTTACAGCGAACAGCATCAACACACCTGCAAAAATAATGTCAGCTATGAGCGGCTTGGATATCGTTGCCACAATGCCGATGCCTATAATTGGGATAGAAATGCCCAAGTTGCCAGCTATAAACATTGCAGACACCATGGCGGCACGCTTTTCTACTGGCGACAACAGATTAATTACCTCCAAACTACCGCGGTAGCCCACTCCCAGTGCTATACCGCCAATAGTGGTGCTTATAAGTAGTAATAGTATGGATGCAGCCATCTCTGCGGCGACTAATATTGCCAATGCAGGCAGCATCAGGGCAGCGCCAGTGAGCATAGCGTTACGGCTGGAAAGTTTACCAGTAACATATACCGATATAACTCCAGCCAAAAACAACAAAAATATAATCAAGCCGTCGGTGGCTTGGTTTTGAATGTGCAAGGTCGTAACAAGCAATTTTGGAATGATGGCCGAATAAAAACCTGTCAGCGAAAAAACTGCAAAAGCAATAGCGCTTGGTGCTACAAATGGCAGTCGCAGTTTAGCTGGCACGCCGATACTTGGCTTAAGAAGCGACAGCTTAACTTGCTGGCGACCCTGCACGGTTTCTGTTGCTCGCCATGTCAAAATGGCAAGCGGTAATAGCAATAGCAAATAAGCGATATATGTTAAGCGTAGGCGCCAAGGGCCGAACCCCAACAGGACGCCACTCAGTATTGGTCCTAACCCTAGCCCCAATATGTTCATAGTGACAGCTTTACGCATGGCAGCTCGCCCTTGGTTATGTCCATGTAGATCCCGTAGCCATGCGATGGCGGCTCCGGACGACAACCCGATGCCGAATCCTGACACGACCCGGGCTAGCCCAATAATGTAGGTGTTGTTGGCGAATATAAAAATTAGTGCCGCCAAAGCGACTACTCCAATGGCTGGCAGCGCAATTCGATGTCGCCCTACACTATCTGATAGCCGCCCCAAAAACAGGAGCGTACTAATTGTCCCCACCACGTACAACGCGTAAATAATAGTGACGGTGAGTTCCGAAAAATGAAAGGTCTCGGCGTACTTTTGGTACAGCAGTGTCGGTAGTGTCGACAGCGAAAATACGATTGCGATATATAGCGCGACAACAATCTTAGAGAACCGGTTCTCCCTGTCCATGTATTCCAATGCCATATACCCCAGGATAGCCATTTATGGGCGTAGAGGGCTATAAAATTTGCCACATGCCAAACTTAGTGGTGGTGCTCGTGATGTTCGTGTTCATGCTCCATGCCCTGCTTGGCTCGGGGCTGGTTCATCATCTTGAGCATCATAGGGCCGCCAGTGCGCATGAAGCGCCAGATTAATAGTCCTGCCACAACCAGGAATATGATGTTCAAAACAGTCGTGTAGTTAAACGAAATATGCGGCTCCAGTACCGTGGCGTTGCGGATTGTTGGTGTCAGGTGCAAAAGCGCAAACAGACCCTCTACGATATACCCCGCCACGACCATTGCCACATAAAACGTGCCCAGTAAGAATGCCGACATTTTGAGCCCATAGTACTTCTTGTAAATTAACAGGATCGGCAATACTAGCAGGTCGGCAAAGATAAAACTGACTACACCACCAAAGCTAATCCCACCATTCCATAGCACTGCTGCCAGTGGCACGTTACCTACGGAACACACGAAGCTTAAGATGGCGATGACTGGCCCTACGAGTGGCCCCCACAATTTAGCGAGCAGTGGGTGCTGCACAAAAAAGAACGACTGCCAAAAATGCTCAGGTACCCAAGCGGCAAGTGCACCGGCAATCAGTAGCCCAAGGACAATGTCGGTCCATATAGAGGCCCAATCCATGATAAAGAAGTGGCTGGTAGCGGTAATGCCCTCTTTTGAGGTTAATTTTTTGAGTATTGGCGCGTTGCCTTCGACGGCCATGTCGTCCATAGCGGCATGCCCTTCCATCCTGCCCTGCAGGCCACGGTTGGCTTGCTGCAGTGCCTGCCGCACCTGACGTTTGCTCAGAAACCTACGGAATAATATGGCAAGCAGGACGATCATGATCGGTCCGCCAATAAATTCGGCTGCCGTGAATTGCCAACCGAGCAGCAGAATCATAATAATGCCAAGCTCTAGTACCAAGTTAGTGCTGGCCATCTCGAAAACCATGGCAGCAGTAAAGTTGCCACCCTTGCGAAAAATCGAGCGTGCCAGAGCCACGGCCGCATACGAACAAGAGCTAGAGGCAGCACCGAGCAGGCTGGCCTTGGCCAGGGTTTTGGGTGAGTCATCTGGCAATAGCTTGCTCATCTGCCGATGCGAAACGACGGCCTGGATAGTTGCGGACAAGCCAAAGCCAAGGATTAGCGGCCACAAGATTTCCCAGCCCATGGTTAACGACATTTTAAGTGCGTGGATCAAAAACATTGGCTAGCCCCCTATTTGCCTATGGATCTATTGTGCGTAAGTTCGTATAGTTTTAGCAACTCTTCGATTGCTACAGCCTGCAGTTTGTCGTCTTCTGACGAAAAGTTATCGGCTATGTGCGTCTTAAGATGATTCTCAACAATTAACTTGTTAAGTGACCCGAGTGACTTCTGGATGGCCAGTGTTTGCGTAATGATATCCATACAGTAATCCTCGTTTTCGATCATTTTTTCGATGCCCTTCAGCTGCCCCTGAAGAATCTTTGTTCTGTGTAGTGCGCGCCTCTTGATGTCTGCAATCATGCTTGCAGCGTATACCCCCTGGGGGTACTATGTCAATGAAGCAACTACGGAAAGGACTGTAATGGCAGTAAAAAAATATTTCCAATTTGTTAAAACCCGATGGTTTATAGGCGCGAGTTGCCTGATTGTAGGCGCGGCGGTCGTGCTGGGTATCCGTTACTTTACGTATAAACCAGAAACTACTCACTACCATGCCAATTTTGCTCTGTATATTAATGGTCAGCGCGAGCAATTTAAGGGGCCGCAATATTACGAAGAAACCGAAATGTGTGCCGTAGATACTGGCATGACTACCAACGAGCGTGCTCACATGCACGATGGCGTAAACAACGTGGTGCATGTCGAAGACCACGCTGTAACATGGGGGCAATTTTTTGCTAATCTTGGCTGGTACATGGGGCCAGATTTTATAGACGGGCCAGGCGTGAGCGGCATGATGTACCAAGCAACTGGCGATAGCCAGCTCCATTTAATCCTGAACGGTAAAGACTACACTGGCCTGAGTGGATTACAAGACACCGTGATCCACGACCAAGACAAGCTGCTAGTAAGCTACGGCAATCTAAGCCAGGCTACATTACAGCAAGAATACAACGCTATTCCTAGTACCGCTCACCACTACGACGTAACCCAAGACCCATCCTCTTGCAGTGGTCATGACGGCATGACTATGCATGACCGGCTGACGCACATGTTCTAGTTAGGGTTGGTTAAGACTTGGTCTTTAGGACCCAACCGAGCCATGCGCACAGCAAGCCGCATACTAGCCCAAAAAGCGCCGGTAGCAGAATGAGTAATATTAGGAACGCTACCTTAGCTGCCGTCAATGCGCCAGTGTGGTCAAACCACAAATAGCTATACGAGGCTACGAGCCCAACGCAGCTACCTAGCGTCAGTGCCTCCCTTTTGTTGGCGGCAACAAATGCCGTCCCAAAGGCCAAAACACCCCAAGGTATAGTTACGAGCGGATTGCCCTGCGCCATATATTTGGCGCTGATAAATCCTGCGATTGCGGCCAATATTACGATTACTAAAGCTTTTCTGGTCTTGATATTCTTGAACATACTTCGAATATATCTAAAAACGATATAGTTGGCAAGATTAGCTTGTTTTTTGGATTACACCCCTGCTCAGACTGTCTGCAAGATTTTGTTTGAACTTAAGTGCTTGGGCGAGCCCAACTATTTTCCAGGCATAGTACTCGTCCTGGCTTTTGGCAGATATGGTTATCGGTCGCTTAAGGACAATAAACGACAAGATTGCCCCTAAAATAACCAAGACCAACCATATAAGATCAGCAAGCATTAGTAGTAGTGGCCAACCTACAAAGGTGAAGACCAGAGCGACAACAATAAAAGCCATTATAATTCTAATATCGTCGATACTATCTGGTACGCCAACAAAATCAAGCCAGCTAACCTTGCCTGGCTTCTTTTGTTTCTTGGTATGCCTGCCGATGAACCGTTCGCGAAGGCCAATACCTTGTCTTGTAGGAATAAACTGCAGGCTTACGCGCCATTGCCTGCCATTTGGATCTGTAATAGTCGAAGTGAACATTACTGGCTAATATAAAGCGAGCATTATAAAAACACAAACAGACGATGCTACAATATTTGGTACTTTCTGCTATGAAAATGTCACGCAAAAAAGCACTTAACATTTTTATCTATATTGGTGTTGGTGTTCTTGCGGTAGTAATCACTGGTGTTGCGGTCTTTTTGTTTTGGCCGGGGCCAGACACTATCGTCGTGAATGATACTAACCATGACATAGAACTTACCGATTGTGGTGATGCAGGTGCGCAAATACCTCCGGGTGATGTTGAAAGCTTGCCTGCTGGCGGCCAAGTAACAATCCCTTCAGGCAAGTTTGAGCGTGCAAATGTCTGTGACGTATACTTTTCTGGTACTAAGCAAAACAGTAGTACACCCTTACCTGATGCGTGCTTGCCTCTGCCTCTCAAAGATTCGGAGACAATATCGGTGAGCCAACGCCTAAAATCTTACCCTGTCCATGACCACCAGCCATGTGACCTACTGATGAAATCGTATTAGCTCTTTTTAGTTTTGCAGTTTTGCCTGTATAACCTCGAGTAACTCTGGAAAAGCATCTGCAGCCATATCGCGCTTGCCACGGAAATGACCGTAATTGTGGAACTCGCGGTACTCCAGGTTTGGCAACGCGTCCCGGATGTACTTAACCGATGCCGTAACGCGATTGTTATCGTTGTCTGAATGGAACAATGTCAGGCTCCTGGTGTGCTCCATTAGCGTAGGGTCGATGTCAAAGTCGAACATTCCGCCAAGTACGGGATATTCAAGCTTGTCATTAGGGGTAAACCTATCACCGAGTGATGGCGCAATCAAAAAGACGTCGCCGACCTGTACTTCGGGGTGCTCGCTTAGCCATTGCACAATGAAACCACCGCCCATGCTGTGCCCTACGAGTAAAGTATTGGGCGTGATGTCGTGGCGTTCAAATTCCTTTTTCCAAATCCTGTAGTCTGGCTGCCACGCGTTAAACATCTCTGGTGTCTGTGTAGGCAGGCCTAGGATCGTCAGCTCCTTCTGGAGCCATGGGATCCAGATGTCATTACTTACAGATGGAAGATTGTGATCGAAATAGGTGGTTTTTTGAGGTTTGCCGTGCACGATGATTGCGTTCGCCATAGTGACCACAGTATAGCATCTTTATTTTTATGGTTGGGTTATGTATAATCATCCTCCAACTAAGACTAAACATTGTTAGATGACTGAGATTTCACCCCAGCCTAATCCACATGTATACCTTGTAGCGGGAGGTGGTGGCGGTATGCGGTCTACAATCATCTTGCGCTTACTAGCACAGGAATTAGCGAATCGTGGTCTGCCGCACACTGCCATAGAAGGAATCAAAGGCTATGGCGATGACCAAGCAGTGCACCATCCAAGCCTGCAGGCCCGTGACATGGAAGCGCACATTGCCACCCACGCAGAAAATGTGCCAGTGCTTCTTATCTCGCATTGTATCGGGACGGTTGCTGCCCTGCAAACAGTCGAGAAAGTTTCTGCTACTCGGCCTGCTGCCTTAGTGTCGATTGCGCCACCACTACCTTCACCACGAAGTACCATCGAAACACCACAGTCCCAAAAGAAGCGCTCAGAAAACAATACCCTGATGCGAGTCGTTGACCTGCCCGCCGGAGCCCTAGACTATTCGACGATGGCCGAGAGCCAAGCCCGTATTGATCCTCAGTATTTTGCAGATATTCATGCAGCAGATAATTTGGATGGCCGCTTGCGCCAGCTAGTGGAGCAAGGTTATTGCGCCCTGTTTGCCCCAGAGCACGACTGGAATGCCTAATCGCCACGACGGGTACAAGCTTGGCATGACGAGTGGTTTGCTACACTTCCGGAAGAACAGGCAGAACTCGCGCATTCACGGGCGCAG
>CBJLZK010000028.1:0-8296 GCA_966427515.1 uncultured bacterium
GCTTTGCCTCACAGTCCCACTCAACTAGATGTGTAACTCCTGCCGTCCTCAACCATGAGCATGTTATACTAGAGGATATGGATAAGAACACAAAGGTCACTATTTATAGCGCTGATTGGTGTGCCTTCTGTCACGCCGCTAAGGATTACATGGACAAGCTTGGTGTCAAGTACACCGAAAAGAACGTTGAGCAAGACGTAGCCTTCGCCCAAGAGGCAGTCCAAAAATCAGGACAGATGGGCATCCCTGTTATCGACATCGAAGGAACCATTGTCGTTGGCTTCGACAGGCCCAAGTTAGACGCCGCCTTTAAGGCCAAAAAACTCGTTTCGTAGCGAATATCACCGCGCCAGACTGAATCTTCTGCTTAGCTAAGTTTGTACACTTAAGCGGAGGAAACTATGGCACGGAACACCGAACCCCGGCTTACGGCACCAGATAGCGTGAGCGAAGAGCAGTGCAGTGCGCTCGCTCTTTTTCTTGATACCCTCAGTAGACATGCCTCCGAAACAGCGGCTATCCTGGGTTCTTATAAAAGCCCCGCAGACATTATTGCCGATAGCCACGACGGGAGCAGAGTTAGCAGCGACAGCCTGAACGGCCAAATCCTACGGGCAGTCGGCCCTTTATTTGCCACCGAAATAGATCTGGATGCTAATCCGGATAAGGACACGGCAGCTGCCATGCGCCAAGAGATCACGCTAGCTTCGCGCCGCAGTGCCAGTCCAGAAGAGCGGCGTATCATCCGCATGGCCACGTTTGCGGGCGAGGTGGCAGCCTGGGCGGCACAGCAGGAGCTTACTGGGCACAGCGAACAGGGACAATCCGAGATAGGCGGCAGCCCTGCCGCACCAACGCTAGCAGTAGAATTTACCGAACCAGCTAGCCTACCAGAGACTGCATAGGCTATAATGGCCATTGCTATGGCGTTTGAGGATTACAAGACCAAAGAGTCGGTTGTCATTGTGTACACCGGCGAAAGCAAGGGGAAGACGAGTGCCGGTATCGGTCTGATGGTCCGTGCTTTGGGCAATCGCTGGAACGTCGCTTTTATCCAGTTCATCAAATATTGGGGCGTCGGCGAGCACGTCTTTATCCGCGACATCCAACCACTCTTTAAGGACCAGTTGTACTTTTATAAGGGGGGCAAGGGCTTTTATAACGCAGGCGACCTGAGCGCTGAATTTGTAGACGAATCGCAGCACCAGCGCGCCGCCCAAGAGACGTACGCAGAGGCGCTCAAGGCCGTCTCTAGCGGTCAATTCGACCTAGTAATTTGCGACGAAATTAATAACGCAGTCCACGACGGCTTGCTGAGCGCAGACCAATTTAGGACATTATTTGAACAGCGCGCGCCTAACACCAGCCTGTGCGTCACTGGCCGTGATTTCCCTGAAGATTTATATAAGTACGTCGATATTGCCACGAACATGTCCAAGATTAAGCACCACTTCGACGAAAAATACCTTGCCAATAAGGGGATCGACTTCTAGGGAATATGGGCAGTTACGCTGCTTCATGGGGCGAAGTCAGCAGAGTTGTCGTCGTCCCAAACCACACCAATGCATCTTACAAACTTGCAGAAGCAGGCTGTGAGAACATTCAAGACAAGCTGGGAATACCTACGGTCATCCACCCAACCGTGGCCGGTGGCCTTAAAGCCAACCAGCCGAATTTTGGTAATTTTTTGGAGCCAGGCGACATCGTTGGTGGCTACTTTGGCGACGGTACAGCCAAGGACGTACTACTAGCCCTTGGCTCTGTGCCATTTATTAGCCTGGGCGGTGGCAATGCCCGGGATGTGGGCAGGGCAACCCACCACTTCCGCAATGCGTCACCCAGCTGGCTGATCAGCCACAGCCAGCTTGTTACTGCATACGCATTAGAATGTACGATCAAACGGCCCAACCAAACCGATGTACAGAATCACGCAATGTCGTATATAGGTACTGGCGAAACAGCGTACCAGAGCGGCCATCTGGACACAGACAAATACCGGCTGGCCCGTAAAGGCATCCGGGATATCGGCGTAGCTACCAGTGCGTTATTGAGCAAACGGTGGTTTGAAATTATCGACAACGACGGTGAACAGCAGCTCCTAAGCGACCTCACCTTCGCCAAAGGCCCGCGCATGGCTAAGCTGGCACGTTTTCCCATCCATCATTGGGACCCAGCATTCCGTGTTACGGCAATCGAAGCAAGTCCCGCGGCAAAAGTTTGGACTTCTCTGGGACTACTGGCAGGGCACGCTGCCGGCATAACACAAGCCGAGCCGTACACCTTTCATACGCGTTCGGGCACTATGATGCATTTTGACGGCGATCCACCAATCGAAGTGCCAGCCTTCAGCGACGTGACAGTCAGTCTGCACGAACAAACATATAACTTGCTCACTACCAAAGCGAGCAATTTGTGATATTTATCTTGTTCTATTTTTGTATATTTGTGATTACACTGAAAATATGTCAGAAAGAGCGTTGGAGCCAACTCACACACCAGCTGATTACCTCGGTGTACTACAGGATTATCTAACAGATACACGTGGTGCTGTACAATCACAATTGGAGTGGCTACGGATGGGCGCCAAATTTCTGGGTCCAGAAAAGAGTGCCCAAGTAGACATGGCCATCACCGCTCAAATCGCTGCCAACGTGGCTCAGGCCAGCAGTTACATACGAACCTTAGGCGAACGGGGGATGTCAGTTATTGTGGTCAGTCCAGAAGGCCAACGGCTCCCACTGCTCGGCCTAGGTTTTGAGCCCACAACTGGATTGTACGAAGCCGGCGTACCGACACCACAAGGCTCAGCCTGGCTACCTCTAGGCGAAAGCGTCCAGCTAGATATCTACCCTAATTACTAATTTTAGCCATAGCAAAATAATGTAGCCGAAAGAGGTACAACGTAACATGCCAGGCAACCTAATAACTCCAGAGGACTTTGCCACATTAGCCCCGCCAGAGCGCATTATGGGCATAGAAACCGAGTATGACGCCCGTCGCCCCAATGGCTCTAACGATACAGATTGGATAAGGATCTTACTCGCCGACAACGCCCTAGCCATGCAAGGCTTACGCCAAGCATGCGATGGAGAGTACTACCACTGGCTTAGCAATGGCGCCATGATCTACCCAGACGTCGGCCACCTGGAATACTGCACCCCAGAAAGCCTTGGCCCAACCGAGCTAACTGCTGCGACGCATGCCGGAAGTATCCTTTTGGACCGCTTAGTGCAGGTTACTGATGCGCCATACCATATCTACCGTCGCAGTGCGACCGTCGACGCCAACACTGGCAAAGTAGTCACCAAAGGCTTCCACGTCAATTTTTGCATACCCGACAGCATCGCCAACACTGAAGCCCTCGAACCACTTGAAGCCCACTTGGCCACCCAGCTATATGCCTGGGGTGGCCTTGTTACCAAGCGTGGCTTTAGCATTTCACCCAAGTCCTTCGATATCGGCGGTCATATTACTACTTCACTGGGTTCACGTACACTACCGGGCGGCAAACCCATGGGCATTGTCCGCAATGCAACCCAAGGTGGCGACAGCGATACCAACCTCGCAGCCCACGGCCTAGGCCGGTTCGAAGACCGTACTAAAACGCCAAGCTCGATGTGGTCCGACTTTATGGGGGCTGCAACGACGTCGGCACTTCTGAGGGTTATTGAACATCCACACATGGTCGACGAACAGCGGCGATTGGCCAGCCTGAGACTGCGTGACAGCACTGATGCCCTTAAAGCGGTGGCAAGTGATATGAGTCTGCAGAAAGTCCTGCGGCTGGCTGACGGTCGGCAAATGACCGCCTTGGACATTCAGGAGAATTTGGCTAGCATTGCCGAGGTCGCCACCAAACAGCTCCTCCTGCCTGTCGACGAGGTAATTGCAGTCGGATTATGGAAACAGATAATTGCCGACCTTCGCCAGGTCCAACGCGGCGAAGCTAGCCTTAAGCTAGTAGCCGACCGCATCGGCTGGGCCAGTAAGTTTGTTTACCTAAGCCGCAAGCTGGGCGAGGATGCCCTTATGACTGGTAGTATCGACGCTCTACGCTACTGTCTGAGTTGGGATATGGTCTCGCCACGCGGTGCCGGGCAAATCTTCGAAGAAAAACGCGGCCGTGAGATTGTCAGCCCGCAAGCAGTCGAAAACCTTACTAACAATCCGCCGCAAGGTACCAGGGCAAAACCCCGGAGCGAGTACATTGTCGATGGTGGGACCGAGCATTCGGGGCTTGGTTATACTCGCTGGCCGTTTGTCACCTTGATAAGGGAAGGAGTAGGCAGGAATGTCACCCTCCACCCCTACGATACTGAGCGGCCACAGCTCGGCCGGCGTTCCAGAAGTGGCCGTTGGTAGGCAGTAATCGCCGGGAGCGAAGATAACAAACTACAAGGAAAGCACCACCCTCCGGGCTTTTTGCGTTACAATACGCGGCATGACAAAACATATGCACTTTACCGCTAGGCGCATGACCGCAATCGTGTCTGTAATAATTGCGTTGGCTCTGTACTTTGGGCAGCAGCAGGGATGGTTCCAGCACGCCGAACAAACCGCCACACAGGACCAGCCGGGGTTGTACGCTATCGACCACTTTGTGGACGGCGACACCATTGCTGTCAATATGAACGGCCGCAAAGAGACAGTCAGGCTAATCGGCGTAGACACGCCCGAAACACACCGTCCAAATACGCCAGTGCAATGTTACGGGCCAGCAGCTGCGGCCTATACCAAGAACGTCATCGGCGATCAAAAGGTACGGCTGGAGGCCGACCCTACCAACCAGAACCGTGACCGTTACGGCCGGCTGCTGCGGTATGTTTACCTACCAGATGGCCGCTTGCTAGACAAAGGCCTCGTCCAAAACGGCTACGGCTTTGCCTATACCTTGTTCCCATTCCAAAAGAAAGCAGAGTTTGTAGCCGCCGAAGAACAGGCCAGAGCGGCCAATAAGGGCTTATGGGGTAACTGCACTGTCACAGATACTAGTGGTCGTAAGCAAACGAACGCCGCTGAATAACGTGTGACAGGTAATCGGCTGCCAATAAAACATACGTGGCCCAATACAGCAGTAAAACACCTACGAACCAGCACACTACCCATGTCTTTTTGTGGTGCACCCGCAGTGTACGCGGCCACCATTCCAGATATTCCCACAATTGGTGCCTGTCAGTTTTGACACGACGGAGCTCGGCGTTAGTCTTGATGCCAGTGTCATAGACAATTTGATAGCCAGCCTCATGCAAATGCATGGCAATATCCAGGTCTTCGTGGACGTCGTTGCGGGAACACACACCATTCTTTACGGTCTGCCACTGGTTATGAGTAAGTGCCATATTCGAGCCCCACAAGGTGTAATGGCCAATCAGCAGACGGTTAAAGCCAAAAGCCAATTTGCCATATGCCCAACTAACCAAACCAGGTAAGGAGATGTTATAAAAATAGCCAGCACCTGACCAAGCAGCATCGATGTGCTCAGGATCATCATAAAAAGCCATCACATGCGCCACCCAATTAGGAGGCAAAACAATATCGGCATCGATGCGCCCAATAATATCGCCCTTGGTAGCATTAAAGCCCGCGTTACGGGCAAAAACCCGTCCTTGAGCAGATTCCTTAACGACTTTGACGAATGGAAACCCGAGCGCCACAGCCGCCGTTTTGTCTGTGGAATTATTGTCTACGACGATCACTTCGAGCGGCTGCACTGTCTGCCTGGCGATGGCCTGCAGACAAGCCTTAAGATGGCGCTCTTCGTTGTAGGCTGGTATAACTATACTGACGCTTCTGCGTGTTTTATTCACTGTCATTAGTGTACTTCATCTTATATGCAAAAACTGATAAATAGCCCTAAGAAATGGCCCAAAACACTTTGGCACAAACTGCTCAGATATTGGCGCCAAAGCTGGTGGCACAAGTTGCTCGTAGCTGCTGGCATGCTGGTTTTGCTAGTTGTGGCCGCCATGTACGGCGTAGGCGAATGGTACATCCACTCCCAAGCAGGCAAGCCTTACGTGGTTGGCGCTAGTTTTATCCCCGCCTATGCCCGCAGCCTGGGGTTAGACCCAGGGCAAACTATGGATGCCATGATCAACGACCTTCACGTGCGGCACTTCCGCCTGGTGAGTTACTGGGACGAGATGGAGCCCAAGGCTGGAACGTACGACTTTAGTGAGCTTGACTGGCAGTTTGGGAAGGCCGAAGCCGCTCACGCTAAAATTACCTTGAGCATCGGTTTGCGCCAGCCTCGCTGGCCTGAGTGCCACGCGCCTGCCTGGGCTAGCAATGAGCCAGCCAACCAATGGCGGCCCCAACTCCAGGCATTTATCGCCAGCGTGGTAGACAGGTACAAAAACTCACCAGCACTCGAAAGCTACCAGCTCGAAAACGAGGCGCTATTAAAGAACTTTGGCACCTGCACCGACTTTAGCCGTTCGCGCTTGGTTAGCGAGTTCAATATGGTCAAGCAACGCGACCCTAAACATCCTATTATTATGAGCCGCAGCAATAACTTGCCATCTGTAGCCATAGGCCAGCCACAGCCTGACATATATGGATTTTCGGTCTACCGTAGGGTTTGGGACAGCATGCTAACCCATCGCTACCTGGAATATCCGATGCCCACCTGGTATTACGCCAGCCTAGCCGGCTTCCAAAAGATACTAACTGGCCGTGATTCGGTCATCCACGAGCTACAAGCCGAAGCCTGGCCGCCAGACGGCAAGTCGATCACCCAGATCAGCCTCGCAGAACAAAACAAGTCGTTTAACGCCCAGCGGCTCAAAGACACAGTGGCCTTTGGCAAGCAAACCGGTATACACCAGATGGATTTGTGGGGCGCCGAATACTGGTACTACCGCCTAACCGTCGAACACGATAACAGCGTATGGAACGTCGCCAAAGAAACCTTCCAACACCAAAAATAATCGATCCGCAAAGATATGGTGTTAGCTTTTCGATCAAGCAGTGCCGTAATTTTGGGATTGACCCGCACCAAACGCTTCGCTGGCTAATCGAGGAGGCAGGTTTTCGCAGGTTCCGGCTTATGAGCTACTGGAACGAGCACGAAAAAACACAGGGCGTGTACGACTTTACCGAACTAGATTGGCAAATCGACATGGCTTGCCAGAACGGATGCTTGGTAACGCTCTGCTTGGGCGCCCGCCAGCCACGCTGGCCCGAAAACCACTGGCCAGACTGGGCTTGGCAGGCCTCCAAAAAAGAGCGCACAGCGGCGCTACTCAAATACATCCAAATAGTGGTGGAGCGCTACAAAGACCGCGACGTTATTGTGAGCTACCAGCTCGAAAACGAGGCGCTGTTAAAAAGCTTTGGCACCCGTGCCGAGGTCAACCGGCGGCGGCTGCGCCAAGAATTTAGGCTCGTCAAAAAACTAGATCCCAAGCGGCCAGTCATTATGAGCACTAGCAACTCCTGGGGCATACCATTGCGCCGGCCCATACCCGACGTCATCGGCTTTTCGTATTACCGCATTGTTTACCGCAAAGGCAAGTACATCCATGCACCGCATTGGCCATGGCTGGACCGTATGCGAGCCCGCACAATTCGTTTGCTGTACGGCCGCCCCAGCTTTATCCACGAACTACAGTTAGAACCCTGGGGCTCTAACGCCATCTGGAAGATGACAGTACCCGAGCAAGCCAAATCAATGAATCCCGAATACATCGCCACTAACGTCATGCTTGCCAAAAAAACCAAGCTACACCAGATTGATCTCTGGGGAGGCGAGTGGTGGTACTGGCGCTTTACGCAGATTCACGACCCGAGCATCTGGTTGGCGGTGCAGCAGGCATTAACAAAAGATTAGCTAACTAGGCCGAGATTAGCCTTATCGATCGCTGGTTGCAACATTTCCACTGGTGCGGCATAGCCTGTTAGGTGGCCATACAGTTCAGGCACCAGCTCCTTGTCGAGCAAAGACCCGTTATGTGCGGTGTCCATCAGCACCACACTGCCAGCAAACTCAGGGATGCCGGCAAAGCGCTCCTGGATCCTTCTGCCTGGAGCGTAACGGTCATACTCACATGCTAACAGTGTTAGCGCGCCAGCATGCTGACTTGCCTCAACTGCAACGTCAGTGACATCTGTAGTCAGGATCTCTTGGACTTCCTGGAACAATGGGTAAGACGCGTTATGGATCATATGCAGGGGGTTAAAGTCACCTACAGCCAAAGCGTTGCCGGCAGTATGCCTGATTGCATTTCCCAAAATACCAAATTTAACGGCCAGGGCATGCCTATCTTTTTGATTTGCATGCTTATCTGTTAGTTCG
>CBJLZK010000029.1:0-8279 GCA_966427515.1 uncultured bacterium
TGTTGTTGGTAAACCACGGGCCACGGACCTGCGCTCCCGCCTGTCCGGCCGGCACGAAGTTGGCATGGCATACGTATACATAGCCTTGCTTGGCCGCGTCGGTGACGTATTTGCCGTCACCTACAGGTAATAAACCGTCGGCATACTTATTGCCGTAGTTCTTGTTGGGGTCAAGCTGCACTCCCGGCAGATTAGCGGCGGTGTTTGCCGTACTGCTAGCTTTGGTTGCCGGAGTGTTGTTTGTAGTCCTGCTTGTGATGTTGTTGCTGGTTTTGCTGCTGTGCCGCCCTAGTGTCCAAAAAATAAAGGCTGTCGCACCAATTAATAGGACAACAGCCACGATGAGCAAGAGCTTTTTGTAAGATCTCTTAGGCCTGGGGCTTACAAAAGCCTGCGCTGGTTTTTGTGTCACTTCTGGCTGTTGGTTTTGGGATTCTTCAGGAGAGGACTCCTGTGGCTGGTCTGCGGGATCCATATGCTAAGTGTATAGCAAAATGCTTATGCTACAAATATAGGCCGCTTATCCAGGGCTTTTAAAGCCTGGTCTGTTATACTGCGGATCTATGAAAACTGTATTAATTGAAGGTGACAGCACTGCGTACGGCTATTTTGCCTTTGACGGCAATGGCTGGGCCGATAGGCTTAAAGGCCGCAAGATGCGCGATGGCTTAGAAGAACTGCTTGAGTCGACAATGGTAGTCAACTTAGCCTACCCTGGCCAAACGCTCTCACGTTTAAATGAGGGGCTGGCTAGCCACATTAAAGAGTACAGGAACCTAGGGCCAGTGGCGGTGGCCGCGCAAGTTGGCTTGAACGAGGCCAAGGTGTTCCCTCCTAATACGCGTCCAGTAATGTCTCCACGGCTTTTTGGCGAGCAAGTGGCAAAGTTCTGCGATATTGCTACAACCCACAGGGCAACCCCAATTCTAGTCGGGCAGCCACCGGTCGATATGGAGCGCCAGGTGCAAACAATAAGCCGCGCAGTGCTTGATGACCAGATCTTGGCTGAATATGGTGAGGTCATGCGTACTGTAGCTGCCGAACATGGCGGCAGCTATGCAGATGTACGTGCGGCGTACGAGAGCTCGGGGTACAGCTTGGATAGGCTGACCTCTAAACTGGACAATGTACATCCCGGTCCACTTGGGCATATGGTGATTGCCGGGGCTGTCAATGCTGCCTTGCCCGAAGGTTTCTAGGCAACAAAAAACGCCTCTGCAGGAGAGGCGTTATAGCTATCGATGTTAGATTAGAGCGCGGCTTCTAGGGCTGCCCACTCTGCTTGTGAGTCGTCTTCTGGTAGGTTTACGCTTACTTGGTCGCCTGGCTTAGCCTTGAAGTAGGTAACGCTAGCGAGCAATACACGGTAGTCCTTCGTGCCGACTTCTACATAGTAATGGCCGTTTTCGAGCTTAAGGGTACCAACTACCTGCTTGCGTGGGATTGGACCAATTTGTTTGTAGAGGAACGTGCCGTCATCGGCAATGGTGAGCTTAAGGATATCACCCTGGACGAGCTTGGACTTAGAGGCGTAGTTGGCAGGTACTGGGTACATTTTGCCGTCCGAACCGACCATGTTTTGGCCGTCAAAAACACCTTCGATAACCTTACCGATGTTTTCGTCGTTAGTAACTGGGGCGATCTTTTCGTCGTCGCCAACTAGGCTAATCAACAGCTCAGTAGCTGCGGCTAGGTTGGTTTCGGCTTCTTGAATGAGTGCCCTCAGCCTCTTTATTTGTTTGTCTGGTACATCTGCCATGTTTCTTGTTGTCTCTCTTAGTCACTCGTCAGTGTTTGTTTCTACACACTTCCACCTAAAACTACCATGTTTAATTCGTCAAGTCAAAAAATAATAACGAGCTGTGGATAAGCACCGCACAGCCTTGAGTTTTGATGCAACGAAAACTAGTATAGCAACATCCCTAACGGATGGCCGTTGTATTTTTTTAAGCAATCTGGGAAAAGTATGCTATGCTTAAAGGTAGCAAGTTATTCTACTCTTTAAACCAGCGTAAGTGTCCTAAAAGTTCATTCTATTCTCGGCTAAGAACGGCCCCTGTCTCGCATACATAGTAGCTTCAATAGAAAGGGCTTTAACAATATGGCAACTAAATTATTTGTAGGCAAGTTGTCCTACAACACCACCGATGAATCGCTCGCAGAGTTATTCTCGCAATTTGGCAAGGTAGCAAGCGCACAGGTTGCGAAGGACCGTGACACGCAGCAGTCCAAGGGTTTTGGCTTTGTCGAAATGGACGAAGCGGCTGACGCCCAGCAGGCTATTAACCTGCTCGACGGCAAGGAATTCGAAGGTCGCATGATCGTCGTTAATGCAGCACGTCCCCGCGAAGACCGCCCACAGCGTGGCGGTGACTTCCGTAGTGGCTTCCAGCGTCGTTAGGCACCCGGGTGTCCGACAATTCTAAACTTAGTACTGCCAAGCTGTTATTCCGGCAGGCCTCGAATATGGGACTGGAGCCAGTTTGGATCACGTCTGGCTGTCTGTTTGTGGTGCAAACGCCGAATGGCGAGCTGTTTGTAAACAATGCTACCAGCTCGCTCAATTCACATTTAAGTGCAAGTTTGACGCGCAACAAGTATTTGACGCGCGTCATTCTTGGGCGCCACGGATTGCCCAATATCCCTTTTGCCCGGCCGCGGACGATCATAGAAGCTCGTTTGTTTCTAGAAAACTACCGTAAGGTTATCGTCAAGCCGTTAACTGGTTCGGGCTCGCGCGACATTAGAGTCATCGAAAGCCCGCTTCAACTTACCGGCCTTCCGCTGCCGGGCAATATATTCGAACAATACATTCCCGGTATAGAAATGCGCTATCTGGTACTGAACGGCGCTGTTGTTGGTGTCCACGAAAGTAAATACGGTGCCTCGGTAGAGGCCACCCGTTACCTGGAGCGCATAGCGTATGAGCAAGCCCAATGGGATCCGGCCTGCTCGGCCATGTCGCTGCAGATAGCAGATGTTATGGGGCTGCGCTTTGCTGCCATCGATTTTATGATCGATGAGAACGGCAAGCCGTACGTCCTTGAAGTAAATAGCAGTCCGGGCCTTAAGTGGTTCCATGCGCCTACGGCCGGGCCGCCACTAGATATTGCCACCATGTTTATGGAAGCAGCGATGCAACAATAGTTACGCAATTCAAAAAACCCGCCTGTTACAGCGGGTTTTTTAAGTTCTGTTGGTCGAACTAAAAACTAGGCGAGTTCAACAGTAGCACCGGCGTCTTCAAGAGCCTTCTTGTGTGCTTCAGCGTCTTCCTTCTTAGCCTTCTCAACAACGGTCTTTGGAGCACCGTCAACAAGAGCCTTAGCTTCACCAAGACCAAGACCAGTAATGTCCTTAACGGCCTTGATAACAGCTACCTTCTGAGAACCAGCGTCCTTAAGGACAACGTCCCATTCAGCCTTCTCGTCAGCGGCAGCACCTGCTTCAGCAGGAGCAGCGGCAACAGCAACAGCTGCAGCAGCTGGCTCGATGCCATATTCATCCTTAAGGATGTTCTTAAGTTCGTTTACTTCGAGGACAGTCAACTTAGTCAAGTCTTCTGCCAATTTCTTCAAATCAGCCATTTCGTTAATTCCTTTCGTTATAGCTTATGCAGCAGCCTTAGCTTCGATACCGTCAAGCAAACCGTGCAAGTTGCCCGAAAGCGCACTTGTAACGTCGTTGACAGGTGAAAGCAAGGTAGCGACAACTTGAGCGATAAGCTCGTTCTTGCCTGGCAATGCAGCCAATGCCTTTACTTCTTCTGCTGATGCAAACTTACCCTCTGGGGTAATAGCACCAACGAATTCGATGGTTGGGTTAGCCTTTGCAAAATCTGCAAGTGCCTTGGCTGGTGCAACTTCGTCTTCGCCGTTGAAAGCGTAGAGGAGCATGCCCTTCAGTTCACTTGTGTCGACATCCTTGAGGGAGTCGTTAGCTTGCAAAGCCTTGATGACCAACCGGTTTTTAACAACTTTCACTTTCGTGCCGTTGTCACGAGCGTCACGGCGGAGCTGCTGGATAGCCTTAACAGTTGTGCCTTCGTATTTGGCAACAACAGTCATTTTGCTAGATGCTAGTGCATCGGCAACTTCTGCTACGACGTCGTTCTTTTCTTGTTTGGTTAAAGCCATAAATACTTCTTCCTAATTTTACTTTTAAATCTATTCGACCTAGTAGATTTTTAAAGAACAAAAAAGTCTTTGGTTCTCGCACTACCAAAGACTGGGACAGATAAACAAAAATATTTGTTTCACTTCCTCGGTAGCATTCTTAAGTCTTTTGGACCGCTACTGTCTTCGGTAATGAGATCAATGGTTATTTTACATGACTTAACGGTTTGTGTCAATTTGCTTTTATAGAGGTGGTAGTAGTATAACAGGTGTTAGATGAGTTGGGCTGAGTATATGGTTACCTGGCGCGATGCGACGAAGCCAGAGGAGCCAGAATTAAAGGCTACGATTAACGCTGGTGAGCTGCCGGCTCACCTTTCTATTGAGGCGGGACATTTTTATCCCGATGACCTCGACAAAGGCCAAGACCATTTTGCCGCATATTTCCGGCGGGTTGCCCGTTACGCCGGCGTAGCAGCCGAAAACTATGCCGAGCGGACCGGCATTGAGCAACCACGTGTTAGTACGGTCATGATGATCGACGACTACCGCAAATTACGCAATGTTACGCCCGAAGAAGTTATCGGGGGTTTCATCTTGCCTGCTGCGGAAGCCGCTGGTATCAGTGTTGATTATATTGCCCGAGAGGCTGCCTGCGCTGAATATTACGACAGAACCAGTGGGCTGCAAGTCAGCCCTGCCGATATCTTGACGGCCCGTATTATTGATGAACCAATAAAGGGTGTCGGTTTACCAAACATGTTTATGGTTGAACGCGGCTGGCTGGCGAACGGGCAAAGGCCTGTAGCTGACCCCGCCAAGGGACAGAAGGACTGGCAACCTGCAGAAGAATATGGCGCACAACTACACTCTATTTTTATGGATGTCGAGATCTTCAGGGACGAAAAGAAAAGCGGCCGTCTTTGGGCTTGTCCCCTTTTGGCTTCGGTCTGGCAAGCAGCAAGACTTGGCGACCTACACAATGAATTTGCGCCGGCAATGACAGTGCAGCCAGTGCCTCGTGCTGCAGACGGTGGCTTGCACTTTGGTGAAGATTGGGACGAACTGCCGGCCATCATGCAGTTACATGACGATGCTCATGGGTTTGAGGCATACAGCACCTTCTCGGTATTACCAACGCGTTACCTGGGCGTTGAGGGTGCGGTCAGGACCATACTGGGTCATATCGACGTCAATGAAGATACTAGCCGGTATATGCACGACTTGGCATCCGCCGAAGGTTTAGTGCTCAGTGGCCTGACCGACCGCCTCGAATATGTATTTACGAATGACCTTTAATTAAAGTTTAGCCACGGTGTTTAAGTAATCGACTACGACATCCGGCATTTGGCGTAGGGCTTCAGCGTCAACCCACTCGCGCTCGCCATGGTGCCCTCCGCCAGGCAAATAGGTAATGGCACAAGGGATGCCGAACTTATTAAAGTACGGCGCGTCACTTGCGGCTTGCGACAGGCATGGCTTGGATTGATGGCCGGTTACTTTTGTGATAGAAGCCATAAAAGCCTGTAGCAGGGGGTTTTCGATGTCTTGTTTAAGCGGGTGGCTAAAGGCGCGGCCCGTGGCCTCCACGTCGTATTTCTGGCACAATTTATCAACAGTAGCCTTTAATTTTTCGTAGGACTCATCTGTGGCCAGCCGGAATTCTACTTGGGCGCTCATCTTGGATGGTACCTGGTTATAGGTGCCATCACCATGGATTTGCCCGATGTTAAGCGTGTCGGTATCTGGTCCCATATGCCCGAGCAGGCTGCGAAGTTCATGCAATGCTTGGATTAGCTTAAACGAAGCGCTGTCGCCCTCCCAGGGCCGTGAGCCGTGGGCTGTCTTGCCATTGGCGGTTAGGTCGAAGCGCCAGAAGCCTTTGGCTACGGCCTCGACATCCCAAGCCCTGCCGCCATCTGGCATCACACAGACGTCGCAGCGGTAACCCTCGGCCAAGAGGTCGGGGATGCTGTTAATACCATCCCTGCCGCCGTATTCTTCGTCGGTGGTGATCATGATACCAAAGTCGTAGCCTGCCAGATTGTGCTGTAAGGTGTCCACGACATGCTGGTAGGCGGCAATGGCGAACTTCATATCCAGTACGCCGCGGCCAAACAGCTTGTTATCTTCGCGGCGTAACGTGAACACCTGCTCGCTACCAGGTACGACATCTATATGTCCATACAACAATACTTTGAACTGCTTGATGCCGGGCTTAATTGTAGCGATCAGTGAGCCATGCCCCTTAAAGACGTAGCGCTTGGTGTGTAGCCCACGGGCTACGAAATACTGCTCTAGATAGTCGAGCGCCTGCTCGTTAGCGACAGTATCGTCGGTAATCGTAGGCATGGCCACTAAACGGGCCAACATTTCTTCCATGCAATTTCCTCATAGGAGTTGCTACGTAACGAGAGCTGTCGCGGTTTGTCTGCGGGTGTTAGCTTTCGTTCTGGCAACTGTATGTATGTAGTTTACAAGAATTTCCTGCATTTGGAAGAAGGCCTCTTTAAAGATGTACTCTTCGGGGCCGTGGTGGTTGGCGCCTGGCGGATATGCAATAGCACAAGGAATGCCGTATTTGGCAAAGAACCTGCCGTCGTTGCCGGCGTTCGAGACTATCCACTCCACTGGACGGCCAATAACCGCCTCGGTGCAGCCGGCGAACGTCTTTAGGAACGGGTCATTAGGGTCATTGGACATGGTGTCGGCTTCCACTTCGGTGGTAATGCTTACGCCAGGCGTTTTCTCTATGAGTTTTTCGATCTTGTTAATAATGGTGGCCTGCTCCTTGGCACTGGCAAAGCGCAGGTCCATGCTGGCTGTAGCTGTCGCGGGTATCTGATTAATGGCTTCACCGCCTTGGATGATGCCAACGTTGTAAGTACTAGTCTCTGGGCTCATGGTGCTGGGGAAGAATTTTTTGACCTGGACTAGGACGTCAACCAGCTTATCAACGGCGTTCTCGCCTTCCCAGGGGCGTGAGCCGTGGGCGCTTCGGCCCTGGGCTTCGAGGGTAACGTGCCAGATGCCCTTAGCAAAGCGTTCCAGGTTCCAGTTACTGCCGCCATCAGGGAGGATCATCATCTTGGGTCTAAAACCTTCTTCGGCCAATTTGGAGGCACCGTCAAAGCCGCCAACTTCTTCGTCGCTGGTTAGCGCTACAGCGATGTCGTAGTCTTTAAGATCGCCGTCCAATTTTTGGATGGCTCCCAAAAAGGCAGCCACCCCGCCCTTCATGTCCAGCACGCCACGTCCGTA
This sequence comes from uncultured bacterium, assembly GCA_966427515.1. Lineage (GTDB taxonomy): Bacteria > Patescibacteriota > Saccharimonadia > Saccharimonadales > UBA4665 > JARIHD01. Next base: position 7,377 of record CBJLZK010000029.1, read on the forward strand.
GTATTTGTCGTCATACTCACGCAGTTGGAAAAGCTCTTCGGGGCCTGGCACTACATCAATGTGGCCGAACATACAAACTGTAGGTGTCTTGGTCTTACGGGTGCTGGCGACGATTGACTCTACGCCGTTCCATTCATGGCGCTCAACGTACATGCCGTGTTCGCTAAAGAAACGGTCAAGGTAATCAAAACATTGGTGGTTGTTTTCGTAATTGCCAGTGACTGTGGGCATCGAGATTAAATCGCGCAGGATCTCTTCTGAGCTTTCTAGCTCGCTGACCCGTGCTGGAGTCGGCTGGGTCTTAAGTTGCCACCTGGCCGCAAGTTTGTCGGCAAACTCGGCGAGGTCACGACGGTTAGGTTTACGAATTTTCTTGTTCATATGCTGTGATTATCCTTATTTGGCGAATGCTAATTGCCCTACGCGAGCGTGGAATACTTGCGCAACGCTTAATTCAACTTGTCTTACCCGGTCTGCGGCTGGCCCATGCAGCTGCTGGAAATGCTCCCGCATGTATACGGCTGGATTGTTGATGCCCAACTCGTGGTAGGCCTGGACAGTAGGTACACTCCGGTTCTCGGCGCACCATTGGCGCAATGCAGGAACAGTTTCCATCATTGTAGCAAAGTTGCCAACCAAACGTAGACGGCGGTCTTGGCCAATCTCGATGTGAGGGGCGCGGTCGGCTAGTGGCAAGACCGATGACACCAACCACTCCCCTGGCCGTTTGCCGTATACTTCAGCGTCATTCCCATGGCGTGAGACTTCCAACATGGCCCGGTGGGCGACGTTCAGGCGGTCCTGGCGTGGCAGGTGGTCGATGCCCAGTTCCCGGGAGACTTCTGCTACCACGTCGTCACCACGCAGCGCCTTAGCCTCTAGGGCTGTAAAAACTGCTGAGTG
>CBJLZK010000030.1:0-8198 GCA_966427515.1 uncultured bacterium
CCCACGTTCATGGCGATCGTATTCGTTCTGAGCTCTTTGAGGAGCCTCGTTACGACCGCGAAGAGAACGAAGTCATTGCCCACCTTATGGACTACATGACCGGCGAATTCCTGAATGCAGGCATGAGCGTTATTTACGATGCCAACGCTATGCGCCTTACCCAGCGCCGCGCCCTGCGCGACCTAGCCCGTAAGTCGGGTGCACAGCCAGTCCTTATTTGGCAGCAAATCGACCTAGAAAGCGCCTTTGCCCGCGCCAGCAAGCGTGACCGCCGGCGCGCAGACGACAAGTTCTCGCCAGCCTTGGACCGCCAAACCTTTGAACGTATTGCCGCTGGCATGCAAAACCCTCAAAACGAAGATTATATTGTGATTAGCGGTAAGCATGTCTTCGAGACGCAGATCAGCGCCCTAATGCGCCGCATGCGCGAACTAGGACTAGTACCTACCGCAGAAGCCACAGCCAAGCTGGTCAAGCCTGGCCTTGTAAACTTGATTCCGAATCCCATTGCCGGGCGGGTCGACATGAGCCGCCGCAACATTGTTATACGATAGGCGGGCTTAATGGCCACCAAGCAAGTTACCATCCCCGAAATCGGCACAGTCACCTTGTACAAACGCCGCGGGAACCGCAGTCTGCGCCTAACTATCGGCGCTGGTGGGGAAGTGCGTGTCTCGTTGCCTTACTGGGTGCCGTACAAAGCCGGCGAGCAGTTTGCCATTTCCAAGGCCACCTGGATAGCCGCCAACCGCACCAAAGCTAATGTAACGCTGGTCCATGGCGCTGGGATTGGTAAAGCCCACCATTTGTATTTTGAGCAGCAAGCTATGGCCACCCGGGTGAACGCCAGGATTGTGGCTAACGAAGTCAGGGTGAGCTACCCGGCCATCTTTGACCTAAGCGATCACTCCGTACAGCAAGCCGCACACAAGGCCAGCATCCGCGCCCTGCGCAAAGAGGCCGAAACGCTATTGCCACAGCGCCTGAAGGCACTAGCTAGCCAGATGGGTTATGAATACAAGAGTGTAGGTGTCAAACAGCTCAAAAGCCGTTGGGGCAGTTGCAATACCGACAAAGAAATCACCCTGAACTTATTCCTGATGCAGCTACCGTGGCACCTAATTGATTACGTTTTGGTTCACGAACTGGTCCACACCAAGGTGATGCAACATGGCGCACCGTTTTGGCGTGAGTTCGAAACATACATGCCCGACGCCAAAGAACTGCGCAAACAAATGAGTGCTTATCAACCTGCACTCTCGCCTAACAATCGAAGTATGGCATAATAGAGCATATGGTTAACCGACTATTGGCACGCGCTAAGCGGATCCACCGCACGAGCGTCGAACACGAACAGCTTACAAGTCTTATCAACAGCATGGCCGACGGAGTAATTGCCGTCGACAATCACATGAAAATCATCACTTCTAACGGTGCCGCCCTGAACATCTTGGACGTCAACAGCACCTTGATTGGTCGCCGCCTACGCGAAGTGTTCCGCCCCAGCGACAAGAACAACCAACCAGTCGATATCGAGAAGATCGTAGAAGATACCAAAATCCCTACCACTAGCCGGGATATGCTCCTCAAATACAGCGATGGCAGCCAAATTAACCTATACCTAAGCATTGCGCCTGTGCACCTGGGCTACGGCAAGCGAGGCCGCCGCGGTTTTGTACTGCTCATGCGCGACATCACCCACGAAAAATCCCTAGAGGAAGAACGCGACGAATTTATTAGCGTTGTCAGCCACGAGCTGCGCACGCCAATTGCCATTACCGAGGGCAATATTAGCAACGCCCAGTACATCGTCGAAAAGACAGGTGATATCAAGCAAGTCAAAGCTGCGTTAGCCCAAGCCCACGACCAAACGATGTTCCTGGCCGACATGATTAACGACCTGGCAACACTGTCACGTGCCGAACGCGGCAAGCTAGTCGTAGACGTGTCTACCATCGACCCCAACGCTTTAATCGAAACCTTGGTCAAAGCCTACGAAGGCGACGCCAAAAAGAAAGGGCTTGTATTGCATTCGTCAGTCAGCACCAAACTGCCGCCGCTACTTTCGAGCGACCTGTACGTCCGCGAAGTCCTGCAAAACTTTATTACTAACGCCATCAAATACACTCAGAAGGGCTCTGTTACCATTACCGCCCGCGCCCAAGAAAAGGGTATCAGCTTTGTGGTGAGCGACACGGGTATCGGCATTAGCAAGAGCGACCAAGAGAAGATCTTTGATAAATTCTTCCGCTCCGAAGATTATCGCACCCGCCAAACCAATGGTACCGGCCTAGGCTTGTACGTCACCATGAAGCTGGCGCGCTTATTGCACGCCGAGATCGACGTTAAGAGCCAGCTAAACAAAGGCTCGACCTTTACTATCTTTATTCCGAACTTGCAGTAGCACCACTTCGAAGCCTACCAAGGATATACTCTGCAAGGCTCGTATAGGTGGCATTTTTTTCGCGCAAACGAATCGAAGCGTCAGTGTATGTTCTAGCCAGGACAGCCTGTGTTTTCCGGGCATGAACGGCGGCAAGCCTTAACCCTTGGTACATAATATGCAGCTCGTCGATTGAGGGGTATATAACTAAGCGCTCTGTTGGAACCGTGTCGTCTGGGGGCTTTGGCAGGCTGACCCTAACCGCGTCGATTTCACCTCTGCTTGGCTGTCCGTCCATAGTAATGCCCAGCAGTTCGTTCTCTTGGATAGTGGCCGACAATACGTCCAAGCCTTCGCCAATCCGATCATAGTGCACCCCCAGGCCAGTAGCGCGGAAAACATCCTCATCCAGAGGGTCAAGTTCAAAATCAAGATTACCCATAAGCACACGATACTACTAGTATGTCGAAGCAACAATTATTTAGTATCTAACGTACTGATGGCAGGAAGATTGGGGATAACATGCATAACTGGCACGCAAACATTGCGGCCTTTCCAGTCGACTTCCGAAAACTCATATTTCCACATTGAATAGTGCAGCAGTACTACGTCACTCAATGCGGCAAAAGGCTGGGCGGCAAGCCCAAACCACCAGGTATTAACCCGCGTGCTCAGCACAGCCAGCTCATACGAAATAACCAAGAATACCGCAGCTACAGCCGCTGCCACTTGCGCCACAAGCCCTATACCCCACCAAAAGCCGCCAATAGCCAGGATAAACGGTAGGATAAGGAAAGTAGCTTCCCAGGCAGTTGCAAGTGCCACTTGCTCGGGGCGTTTGTGTAACTGCGGGTAGCGCATACGGATAGCTGTGGCGCGCTGTTCACTAATGGTTTTGGTGCTTTCCACACCCAGGCCGTCTGACCTCAAAAAGCTATAGCCGTCAGTCTTTGCAAGCTCATGGGCAAAGTGAGCCTCGGGCACGACTGACCGCGACACAGCGGCAAAGCCACCGATTTTGTTGAGCGCATCGGTAGCTATCATCCAGCAACTGCTAAGTACTGGAGGCCGTTGGAAAGTACGGCGTGGCGGCACAAGCTCCCACCAGTATCGCATAGCCTGCACGAGTGATAGCTGGCCGTACGCCCGCTCGTTGCGACGAGGCAGGACACTGATCATTTGTTTCTTGCGGTCAAGCATGGTGGTCACAATGCCACGAATACTGCCGGGAGCAAAGCGGACGTCGACGCCACAGAATAATATGTAGGCGCCACTAGATTCTTCGGCAATACGGGCGTAAGCCTGGTTCTTTGGCAACCAGGTAGGACGAGGCTCGTCACCCTGCACAAACCTAACACCGTCATGGGCAAACTCCTTAATGATTTCGGGAGTGCGCTTGGTCTGCGAACAGTCGTCGAGTACGATGACCTCTAGCTTGGGATAATCACTAGCGATGATACTTTGCAGGCAAAGTTCCAAGTCTTCGGTTTCGTTACGGGCAGGGATTGCAATTGTTACCGAGGGTAAATCGGCGTCACTATAATTAGAGAGCTTTTTGGGCCACCGCGTCCTATTGAGAGTCCGTAGCACCGACCACAAGAACACTGCCGCTACCACCGCCTGAGCAATACCAACTGCACCCCAAGAACCATGGTCGGTTGTATGCCATTTTTGCCATACAAGCCATGCTGCACCGACAACCATTTGCATGCCCAGCAAAGTGAGCGTGGTGCTTCGGGTGGCGTTCTGTAAGTACACCTCGTGCATACGGCGCTTGGTAACCCTGAACATATTAAAGATGCGGTACCCATACAGTATTGCTAGCAAAACACTAAACAAGTTGTGGTGCCAGGCGGGCAAGGCACCGAGTGCAAAGGCATTAGCGGCCATGGCTAGAAATGCAAACGCAGCACGGATTTTTGGCCAACGACCGAAGACATGGGTTAACAACTCCAAAGCGACGGTGTTCGCTAGTAGGATAAACATAATCATACTGTCAACTATAGCGTAATCAGGCAGTACTTTGCTATGTGAGAACTATTTAACAGTATTAAGTTTTGAGTGGGCGTACAGTAGGCTTTGCCAACACAAAGGAGGAAATTAACATGATATCTTTCGTTTGGTCCGCTAAACAGCCGTTTTTAGCTGGAAGAGGTGGTTCCGAGAACTACACAGCAGGCCAAGTTCGCGAACTACAGCGCCGTGGCATCCCCGCCCGCATCTTGACCTTGGGCTTCGGTGATCAAGACGGGCGTGACGACTGGCCAGACATCCAATTTAAGTCCCTAAAGTCCAAAGAAGAACTGAGCGAGCTAGACGATACTATCGTTTACGTCACATACCCTCTTGATGTGCCTACCAAAAAACAAACGTACGTTATCCTGCACTGTCCGCAGCAACGCCTGGATCCACCACTAGAGATCGAGGCAATATATGACAAATACGCAATTACCACCAGCCGCTTTGCTTCCAAACTCTGGGGCAAGACTTTACGGGTGCGATCCAGTCGCATACCCACAGCCTATCCCTTTGCAGAGCCATGTTTTAGTCAGGTTGAACGTCCTGAACGGCCAAAGAATAGCAAAACCCGTATCTTATTTGCTGGCCGCCTATTACCGGACAAAGGCATCTATACATTGTTGGCAGCCCTACACATGGACAGCCTTAAGGACATAGGCTACGAATTAACCGTTACCGATGCCGCAGGGGATACCGAAGACGGCAAGATAATCCTTAAACTATTACAGGCCCATCCAAAGGTGAACGTCATACCTGCACGCAAATCACCACAGCAGATGGCCGAACTTATGGCCAAACACGATATCGTAGTCGTACCTTCGACCGATAGCTTCTGGCAAGAGATATTCGGCATCGTGTCGGTAGAGGCTCAGCATGCTGGCTGTAGGGTAGTTGCCTCTAAGGGCGGCGGGCTGCCCGAGACCGATTGTGGTGGCTTACTCTTGGTTAAGCCAGACGATCCTGCAGCGCTCGCTAGCGGTATGGCCAAGGCAGCGCATATGGGGCCATTAACGATTGCCGAACGTATGTATGCCAGCACCAAGTTTACGCTACGCGCCTCGGTAAACGCCTTGCTAAAGATCATGGGCGAGGTAGAAAACCCATCACCACTCAAGAACTACGTACCGCTACCCCTATTGCTACATAAGCAGAGCGGCCTCGTGCGGGAGCAGCTCGATGTGGCCATCAGCACTCTTTCGCAAATGGGCCAACTTGGACTTAAGTTTGGTCGAGAGCAGCAGCTCATGCAACGGCACCCCAGGAACACATGAAACTAACTGGTCCGAGAAATTGACGAGTACCACCGAGTGCTCGTCTTTTTCGGTACGTACAAAGCAGAGCACGTCAGGATGGTCCACTTCCAGGATCTGAATCGTGCCATGGCATAACGACGGCCTGGTATGGCGCAGTTCAATAAGCCGGTGATATAACCTGTAAAAAGAGTGGGGTGTATGCCGCTCAACTTCGACATTATGTTCGTCGTAATCGTCGCCTACGGGCAGCCAGGTTTCTTTGGCCGTAGAAAAGCCTGCATTCAACGCTGACGACCACTGCATGGGAGTACGTTCAGGGTCACGACTATGGTAATACACGTCATGCATGCGGTCCTTGGGTATTGCCACGTTCCGCATACCGATTTCCTCGCCGTAATACACGTACGCCACGCCAGGCAAGGTCATTTGCAATAGTGCTGCACTGCGTGCATCTTCTTCACCCAACCTAGTAACCAGCCTAGGGTTATCGTGATTACCAAAGGCATAGCTCGGCACGCACAACGGGCTAATATTACGCAGTCCACCGTGGAACGCACGCAAAAAACGGCGCCAATCACCAGCGATCCAGGGCAGATACAAACCCTCAAAGTTAAACGGCGCCGCTAGCTCGGGGTCGAGCCCGCCATAAAACGCCACATAAGCGTCAGCAGGGTTGTGGCGCTCTTGATATGTTTCGGCAACCACGAACGGGTGCCTGTCACGGTAGGCTTCTTCCTCGAAAACATTAGTCATCTCTGCCACATACGCGTATTCAGTTGGCCAGCCGCGGCTGTTGTTGTGCGCCAAGGCGTCATATGGGGAATCTTCGCCCTCGACATAATCAGGATTAGGACTGTCGTCACGGAATAGCGGATCCTTTGCGATCCAATCCACTGCATCTGCTCTAAAGCCATCCACGCCCAGATCGAGCCAAAAGCGCATGATCTGCTTAACCGCTTGTCGTACTGGTTTATATGACCAGTTAAGGTCTGGCTGGGCCTTGTGCCAGCTGTGCAGGTAATATTGGCCTCTGGTTTCATCCCATTCCCAGGCCGAATCGCCAACCAAGGCATCACGCCAGTTGTTCGGCGCATGCCGTTCACGGGTATCAAGGTCGACTTTGGGATCTTTCCAAACGTACCAATTGGCTTTGGGGTTAGTGCGCGAACTACGTGACTCCACAAACCATGGGTGTTTATCCGAAGTATGGTTAGCTACCAGATCAACGATGACCTTAATGTTACGCTGGTGCGCCTCTGCCAATAAATTCTGGAAGACCTCTAGCGTGCCAAACAACGGATCGACGCTACAATAGTCAGAGATATCATAGCCAAAGTCCACCATCGGCGAAGGGTAAAATGGCGAGAGCCAGATGGCGCTAACCCCCAGTTCTTTTAGGTAATCTAGCCGCTGGATAATACCGGCAAGGTCACCGACACCGTCACCATTAGAGTCCTGAAAGCTACGAGGGTATATTTGGTAAACTACCGACCCGTGTTGCCATCGGTGGCCATGTGGTTGGTCGTTATCATGCTGCGCGCTCATGGTTCTACCTAATCATATCGCGATATCAATTTTTGTTAAAAAAACTACAGAAATATCTATCTTTACAACAACCGGTGTTTGCGATATGCTTGACTTGTTGGAACCTACTATATTTAGTAGGTTTTTTACATTTAGGGGAGTAATAGATAGTGGCAGAAGCAGATAAACCAAAGCGCCGGCTCGTCAAAAAAGCCGAGACTGTCAGGGAAAAGGCCGAAAAAGCCAGTTCTGAGGACAGTAAGCAACCACGACGTTTGCACGCTACAAAACGCCGCATCAGCACACCATTCCGTCTGATTGGACGATTTGGTAAATGGCTCGGGAAGTTCCGGATCTTCCATATAATTAGCCTTATCATTGTGCCACCGTACTTCCGTAACAGTTGGCGCGAACTCCGCCAGGTAACCTGGCTGAAGCCAAAGGAATCACTGCGCCTGACCTATGCAGTGTTCGCCTTCGCCGCCATCTTCGGCACATTGGTCGCAGTAGTCGACTACGGTCTAGATAAAGTATTTAAGCAGGTGTTATTAAAATAATGAGTAAGCGATACGACGCAACCAAACAGTGGTATGCCATCCACACTTACAGCGGCTACGAAGAAAAAGTAGCCGAATCTATCCGCCAGCGTGCAGATAGTTTGGACATGGCTGACAAGATCTTCCAGGTCCTCGTCCCCAAAGAAAAAATGATTGAAATCAAGAACGGTAAGCGCCGCGTTGTCGAAAAGCGCATCTTCCAGGGCTATGTACTGGTCCAAATGAAGATGAGTGAAGACGCTTGGTACATTGTCCGTAACACTCCAAGTGTAACTGGCTTCGTTGGCTCAGGTTCTGAACCAACTCCAATTAGCACCGACGAAATCGAAAAGATTCAGAAGCGCATGGGTCTGGAGCAGCCTAAGCACAAGATCGACTACCGCCTTGGCGAAGTTGTGAGCATCACCGACGGTCCGTTCAAGGGCTTTGACGGCGCTATTAACGAGATTGACCCGGCTAAGG
>CBJLZK010000031.1:0-8149 GCA_966427515.1 uncultured bacterium
GGGCGCACATTGTAGCTATTTCGGTGGTTAAGCGATGCTTGCATCCCAAGTCGCCAGACGTAGCCAAGGCTGACCGCAAACCACACTACGAACGTGTTTTTTCGTGGGTGGTCCAACACGATAATTCTATTAAGCAGACTACCGAACAAGCAGTCGAGCAGCGTATACACAGTATGTTACAGGGCCACACAGTGCAATCTGTAATGCTGCCATATACGCAGCATGAGCTCCGTGAGCTGCCGGTACGGCACGTTGTGACCACTAATTACACGTCTGATGCACATGCCAGTGTGAGCGTGCGTGGTGTCGAGCGTATTGTAGGCCTACAAGACTTAGTTGCCACCTAGATGTCAAGGTCAAAGCCTGGAGGCAGCTGAATAAGAAAGTCGGCAAGTGTACCGATAGGGTAGACCAGTGGTGCTTCTGGTGGCTGGGTAAGGGGATTGGGCTCAAGGCTTACATCAAGATTGCGGACATTGGGCATATCATCGAACCCGCCAGTGAGCGTAAACCATTCCATTTGACTCTCAAACTCGTCACCTTCGCCACTACCCAGAATTGCAACCGCCATACAAGCCCCCTCATGTTCTCTTATGCATTTTCCGAAAAAATCAATTATAGCTGATGATTGTTATGGGGCAGTAATGTTTCGAACATTAACAGGGGTAAAACAAATGTTCCCGGCAATAATAGGAACTTATGTAAGAAATTAGTCAGACTTTTGGACTTTGTGGAGTAGTATTGGGTCATATGGCAATGCTTGAATACCCGGCTGGGCCGGGCTACACTACTGATCTCGCTGAAATTCCTAACGCTGTTATTGAAGAACAGCGAATGCTGACACAACGCCTAGCGGCTGAATATCATGCCGGACAGATGTATGACGAGGTGTGTGGCATCTCGTTTTTTGATGGCCATCTGGCGCCTGTGGTAGAGATTGGTGAGCTGCTATGCAGGATGACTGGCCACAGTAGAATAATAGTCCCCGCGCTATGGACGCATGACGGGCCAGAGGATAAGCTGGTGACGCTTGAAAGTATGGAGGCAAGGGGAGTCATTAGGCCTGTTACCCGGATCGTGGATGTTATGACCCGGTGGCCCGGCACAGGTTATTCGCCCTACATGCGCAAAGTAGCCGACGACGATGACGGGCGGCATGCTAAGTTGGCTGACTCGTTGGGAAACCTACGGGTGAACCTGGATTTCCATGAGCATGACTCCCCAGGCAGAGTGCAGAAGCGGCTACTACGGTATCCAAAAAATGTGGCAATACTGGCCCCACGTGTATTTGGTGAAGACGATGTAACTAGCCCTGGCCCCACGTCGGAGATGCTACAGGCTCCACCGAGCCGTGAGGCAGCCCTGGAACAGTTAGTTGGACATCTGGTGCAGCTGCGTCGCGTAGTGGCGTTTGACGGTACGTTTACATATGATGAAATCCGTCAGCAGCTTCTGGCGCATCCGCGCCAGGTTGCGTTTTTGGCACCAATAGTTCTGGATCGGGTCGTTGACCCTGGCCTGGTCAACGAAATCAGACAAGGCGTGCTCAACGCCAGCGAAATGGTATAGTTTAAGCATGGCAATACGAAAGCGACACAAGATCCCGAAAAAGATAACAGCTCCGGCTAAGCCTGCGGCAAAGTCAGACGACAAAACCACAGCGGTTAACACTAATACACTACCAATCCAGGCCGAGAAATTGCTAGAGAACGCCAAGAATGTCCAAATGCTCGAGAACATCCTGGGCCAGATTAACGCTTTTTACGACCAACGTTGGGAAGCAGGCAACGAGGTATTACCAATTTTTGTAGGGCTGACGCCCCTAGGTGTACTAGTGGAACTGTCCGCGGTGCGGGACAAATCCCACATCGGTGAGCCAGTCCATGCGCAAGACCTTAATGTCTTTACCTACAGGATCGGGACCGAGCTTGACCATGATATCGTGCCAAGGCAAATTGCCGAAGCCAACATGGTGCGCGGCCAAGAACAAATCCGGTTGCACAGCGACAACACCCCAATGCCAGACGTCAACGATGGTAAGGCTATTGCCAAATGGCGCTTTGTAGACGCCGAGACTATTCAGCTTAAGACGCTGGGTGTGTACGAAGTCCAGCCCGAAAACTACGACCAAATCAGCTTTGGCCATGGCATCAAGGAACTGGGCGGCACCGAAGATGCAATTATCCCATTGCAGCACTTTGCCTCCGAAATTAAATAAAACCTAGCCGAGCTGGAACGAAACAACTGGCTTGATGCAGGTGCCGTTTTCGCCCATCTCGTAGATTGCTAACGTGGGGAAAGTACAGTTAAGCTCGCCTAGAGGCGGCAAAAGCGTGACGTCAATTTGGCGGTCACGCTTTTTGAAGCGCGTAAAGGTAATGTGTGGCCTAAACAGCCCGCCGATTTCGTCGTAGCCCCAGGTTTCTAGATTTGTGCGGGCTTCGCCGGAGGTCTGAGGCAACCAATCTTCTAGCACATGGCCGACGGGGTCTTTGACGCGCAGGCCGGTGCGTAAGGGGTTTAGGCCTTCGATAATTTGTTGCTGGAGATGCACGATGTCGTGGTTTTTATCGTAAGCTACCTCAAACATGCCTTGCTCTAGGTCGTGCAAATAGCGCATAGCTTGTAACGACGGGGCAGCGCTTGAAGCGGCGATAGTCTCGAGTACGTCCGTGGCTGCCTCGAGGTTTTCGGGCGTAAAGTTGGCCATATACATCGATAGGTGCGGATAGAATTTGCCATCTGCAAGTGTAAAGTCGGTGCCGAAGTGCTGTAGCTGCTGGCTAATAGCAACCGAGGCTTGGTATACGTTTTTTGCTGGGATAAGTACGATATCGTAAACAGGCAGGTTATTCATGGTTCCATTCTATAATGGTATGTATGCAACCCAAAACCTCAGCGATTGTTTTTGATTTTTATGATGTTCTGTACGATGGCAGCCGCCTTGATGGCGAGGTCGTGGCAATTATTAACGAGCTACGTGCTGCCGGCAACTACCAAATTGCGTTAATCAGTAACTCGGGCCCAGCCACATTGGGGCGGTTTTTGGACGAACTAGATTTGAATAGCCTGTTTGATGTGGTGCTAGCCTCTGGCTCGACGGCATACGTCAAACCTCAGCGGGAGATATACGAGATCCTGGAAGACAAGCTCTACGTGCCATTCGTCGAGTGGTTTTACATTGATGATAGCGTAGCCAATACCACGGCAGCCCAGGGCTATGGCATATGCAGCCACACGTTTACATCGGCTGCCGCGCTACGCCAAGCGCTCAAAGATGTACAGATTTTGAACTAGTGTGAGAAGATAGGGGATATGATTACGTATTACACCGATGGAAGCTGCGAGCCAAACCCAGGCACCGGCGGCTTTGCTGTTATCAAAGAGATGAAACCGCACGTTTTGGGCGGCGAGCACAACACTACCAACATTCGTATGGAAGGCTTTGCGATTATTGCTGCGCTCAAGGACGCCGGTAGCGAAGAGTGCGAGATTTATACCGACAGCGAATTTTGGATCAACTTGATCACCAAATGGTCACTAGCTTGGGAAGCTAAAGGCTGGAAGAAGAGCGGGGGTGAAATCAAGAATCTCGACATCGTCAAAGAAGTCTGCCCGCTGTTCCGCAAGTCGAATGCCAAGCTGATCTGGGTCCGCGGCCACAACAACGACGAAGGCAACGAGCTCGCTGATCACTGGGCCAACGAAGCCCGTTTAGAGCAGCTCAAAAAAGCTTAGAAAATTTTACACCACCCCTAGTAGCGGCAGGTCTGCTAGAATGGTGGTTATGTTATAAAGCAAATGGTTGCCGCGGCGGGGCGGCGGCTGTAATTTGAGGGTTACATATGGATGACGACAGCGCACTAGCTGCAGAAACAAACATCGAAGACGTTGCCACAGAACCAACACCAGAGCAGACCGAGACCGAGCAGGCTGCAATAAAAGCAGTCTCTGGCACTGGCACAGACGAAAAACCAGCCGAAAAGGCCGAAGCTGCTGACAAGCCAAAGGCAGAAGAAAGCGAAATCCCATATTCGCCAACCGACATCTTTGCGTGGGCTAATAATTTGTACCAGTACAAAGACCAACTGCAGTACGATCTGTTTTTGATCAACAAAAACCACGTAATGTACCGCGCCAAGCTGACAGACCAGCTTAATAAGCAGATCCAGCCTTTGTTTCTAACTAATATCTTGGACTTTATTCTGAACGGTGCCGCCGAAGGTTTGGTGGTCCGTGGGTTCGAGGACGCTGAGGCTGAGGCTAATGTGCTGCAACGCACCCGCTGGGAGAATGTCGACAAACTCGTCGAAGTCATGCACTGGATCCACACCCAGGAGTCCGAAATCCAGCAATTCGTAGAAGAAGAGCACGACTTAAAACGCATCAAAGCCGTCATGTTGCGTGCTACGCACCCTGCAATGCCAGAGCCGTTTTATGTCATCAAGGCCTTGCCACGCACCCAGATGATGAAGGGCGAGGGCGCCTGGATGGTTAGCGGCAAGCTGTTTAAGCCATTCGAAGAAGCTGCTGGTTTGCGTATTCCTGCCGACAACCAACTGTTGGTGGTGGGGCAGGACTTGTTTGTCTTTAGCCAGCCCAAGCTAAAAACTCTGTTTGGCTACGATGTCAAAAAGCAGGCTCTCGCCGACAAGATGGTAGAAGAGATTACTTCGCGCTACAAATTGGTGTTTGCCGAAGGCGAAGACCTGAACTCGATGGTCAAGGGTAACAAGCAGGTGATCAACAAGCTGCAAAAGCTCGAATTCAGCGACGACATCAAGCAAGAAAACATCATCGACCACGGCGAAGAAATGGACGTAGCGCTATTGACCGACGATACCGGTGCGATCATTATCGAGAACCCTAAAGACTTGGTAAAATTCGTAAACCTGATCAACGATGACTACGTCGAATCAAACCTAACCGGCATTCGCTACGAAATCAAAAGCAAGCGGCCGATCAAGCCAAGCAGCGACAACGAAGAGTAGTCGTAACTATTTTTGTATTCAACGCTAATATATTTTATAGCGGTTTTGCATGATACTGGCGGGGGCCAGTCCACTCGAATAAGGTAAGGCGTTCGACGGTGAAGGTAATGGGTAACTCAGAAGTAATCCGCTCACGATACTCCTGAATTAACTTTGCTGGCAATACCTGGCCTCGGATGGCTTGCACTAGCGTTACGTGTGGATGGAACTTGGGGTCGGGGAAGTACGTGACTTCTGATTCGAAGGGCAGTATATTTACCAGGCTTTCTTGGAGGTCGTGGATTTTGTCACTATTTGCTTCGATAGCCACAGCATGGCCTTTGAAGGTAATAACCTTAGAGAGTGTAATCTCGATAGGCAGCAGATTGTGGGCTATGGCTTTGGCGTGGATGGCTAAATCGCTCGGCGCGATGTCTTCGACGGCAGGTGGCGGCAACAAAGTAATGTGCGGTTCGAGCGGTTCGACGCTTTCGATAGGGTCAAATAAATCGTGCTGTATCTCGCTAATGAGTTTTCGGATGCCAGGCGGAAGCTGCAGGCCTAGATAGTAGCGGTATTTCATATTGTAATTATAAAACAGTTGAACCGTAGGCTGGCTGTAAGATATCCGGTAAAATAGTAGATGATACGTGGTAGTACTGCTACAATGCAGCAACACGAGAGGGTATTTTAGGGAATGACGCAAGAAGAGGCGCTAGCAATATTAGAGTCCGGCCGGTCGGTTCTGCTGACGGGTGCTGCTGGTGCAGGCAAGACGTATGTCTTAAACAAATTCATCAAGCGTGCCCGCAAGCAGGGCAAGAGCGTTGCTGTAACCGCAACTACCGGCTTGGCTGCGACCCATCTGAATGGCACTACCATCCACGCGTGGTCGGGCATTGGCGTGCAGAGTATCTTTGATAAGCACATGGTCAAAAACATGGGCAAGACCCGGCAGGAACTTATCAAAAAAGGTGATGTATTGATCATCGACGAGATCAGTATGCTGCATGACTACCGCCTGGACATGGTAGACGAAGTGTTGCGCATGGTGCGTGACAACCGCGATCCATTTGGTGGTATGCAGGTAGTATTGTGTGGAGATTTTTTCCAGTTGCCGCCAGTTAACCGGGCGGGGGACCGAACGGGCAGTTTTGTCACTAATTCGCAGGTTTGGCGACAAAATGTATTCACAGTTTGCTACCTTAAAACACAATTCCGACAGAGAGATGACGCCTTGTATACCGATATTTTGAACGGCATTAGGGCTGGCGTACTGACACGTAGCCAGCTTGATGCTTTGCAGGCTCGGGCAGGTGCTGTGGATGATCCGTTCACGCCACGGACACGGCTACTGACGGTTAATGTGGACGTCGATAGCGTCAACGAAGAACAGCTCGATGAGCTGGAAGGCGACGTGCACGAATATCACATGGATACGCACGGCGCTAAGCAGTATGTGGAGCAGCTGCAGCGTTCGTGCCTGGCGCCAGAAGTACTGCGCCTTAAGCTTGGTGCCCAAGTTATGTGCATCAAAAACTCGCAGGAGCGTAAGTATGTTAACGGTAGCCTGGGGCGGATTATTGGCTTCGAGAAGGCCACGGATTACCCAGTAGTTGAACTGACTGACGGCCGCGAAGTAACTATCCGTTACGATACGTGGGAGCTGATGGACGGCGAAAAGAAACGTGCCAGCATTTCGCAGCTGCCGTTGCGTTTGGCATGGGCAATCACCGTGCACAAGAGCCAGGGTATGACTTTGGACGCTGCCAGGATTGACCTCAGCCGGGCCTTTGTGGAGGGCATGGGTTACGTGGCACTATCGCGTGTGCGTGGTTTGCGCCATCTGATTTTGGACGGCCTGAACGGTATGGCGCTGCGGGTGAGTCCGCTGGCAAAGCAGCTCGATTTAGACTTGCGTGACCAAAGCCAGCAGGCCCTGAACGAGCACGCTGACTATCTGCGCAAGTGGGCCGACCTAGAGGCCAGCGGCGAAAACGAGCGTCGCATGGAAGAGCAATCCAACGAAACATTGATGGCCGACCCTGTACTGCTCGACGCGCTTAAGACATGGCGTTCCCGGCTGGCGTCTGAGCACTCACTGCCACCATATGTCATCGCCCACGACAAAGCTTTGCAGGCGGTTGCTGCCATGAAGCCAACCAACGACAAGCAGCTGTTGGATGTGCCCGGTTTTGGCACCACTAAAGTCGAAAAGTACGGTGCCGACATCTACAAGCTGGTGGGCGAACATGCCCAAAAGGCGTAGGGGACTGACGTTAGATAAGCTATAATGACGGTTAAGATGAAGACAATCGTATCCTGGATCAAGACGTGGATTCGTGCAATCATGCACAGCCTCGCAGTTTTTTTGAACAAGATAACAAACGGCAAAATCACGCCAAATGGCGTAACCATTGTCGGTACGCTTATGCATGCGCCAATCGCATGGCTGATCGCCACGCAGCACTTTATATGGGCTGCAGCGTTGCTACTTATTTTTGGATTATTCGACACTTTGGACGGGGAATTGGCTCGTTTGCAAGGCCGTTCAAGTGTGCGCGGCATGCTGTTGGATGCCTCTACCGACCGTATTAAAGAAGCGATGCTGTACACTGGCGTAGCTTACGTATTGGCCACTGGTGCACATCCCGCTACGGCAGCATGGGCTGCTGCAGCCACTGGCGCATCAATCTCGGTGAGCTATGTCAAAGCCAAGGGTGAAGCCGCAGTCGCCAGCTCGGGCAAAGAAATTCCGCACCATGTGTTAAACCGCATGTTTGCAGATGGAGTGTTGACCTTCGAAATCCGCATGTTTGTGCTGCTAGTTGGTTTGCTAGCCAACCAGTTGGTATGGGCCACTGCCATCGTAGCTGTTGGGGCTGGTTTTACCGTGTTGCAGCGACTGGTACGCATAACTAACAAGATTTAGTACATGGTTTGCAAAGTCGATTTTCATACTCACTCCACGGCATCACCAGATGGGGCATTACGGGCAGCTGACTATCGTCGGGCGCTTGAACGCGGCACCTTGCAGTGTATAGCCGTAACCGACCACAACACAGCAGATTTTGCAGTAAAGCTGCAACAGGAACTGGGCGATAAGATTATTGTGGGCGAAGAGATTACTACGACAGCAGGTGAAATCATTGGTCTATACCTGAACTCAACGGTTCCAG
>CBJLZK010000032.1:0-8079 GCA_966427515.1 uncultured bacterium
CGGTGACAAATCTGATATCGCGAGTTAAAGTAGGACAGCTGCTGTAACCGTAGTAGAAGTTATTGACTTTTTAGCGCTAATGTTATAAAATACGAGCAATGTTTAGACGAAACCCCGCCAATATACCAAAGCCTGGTAAAACCCCAGGGCAAACGGTCCAAAACGCAGCCAACCACCAGACTGGTTCGCGCGAGCATTCCAAGACACGCAGGGTTACTAGGACTATTTCTGCTGTTGCCGGCGTAGCCTTCTTGGGTACCGGAATTTGGGGTGGTGAAACACTCGGTCACACTCCTAGTGGAGGTGGTGTAGACACTACCAAGCAAATTCTAGGACAGGGCCAAGCCAACCGGCGTGCACTTCATTGTCTGGTCGCTTCTGTGCCTACCAAGGCTGTACGCAACCCTGATGGTAGTGTGAATATTATGCTTAACCTTGAATCAGGGTACGGTACTAATGACAGTGACTCGGGCAGTATTTCTTACAGCATGGTTTACGAAAATGATCCTGGTAAGTTTGCTCTCGCAGGTAACCTTCGACGTACCAACCAAGGAGAGTTGGTTACTGGCCTATTAGCTCCCGAGGCTATAGATAAGCAGGTCGCCATCTACGCCGTTGTGGCAAATGGTGCGGGTAGCATTGCTGCAACCAAGCTTTGTGGTACTGACTTCGCTGGCGAGACGATTACGCCTCATGTCCCACAGACCGATCCTAGTTCTGTAGAATTTACTCAGGGCCCAGCGGGTGACTTCCATGATGGCACTGTTCCTTTGAGCGTGTTCGAAGGTAACTAGATTACTTACATTTGATTTTTATCTGATACAGGCCGGTCAATAGACCGGCCATTGTTATTAGTAGAGCATAGACAAGTAGCCCTGATTCTAGGCTGATGCTAATATGTTGGCCATGAGTTACAGCGTGGCGGCTAAAGGTGTTAAGTGCGAGTGGCCCAAGATGCAGTAGTGTATAGCTGGACATCCTCGCTGACCTGCATCTGCTTGCTGAGCGCAGTAATAGGAATAGCCATGCCAAAGCACCAATACACAGAAAGGCTGTAATATTTTTGGCGACTATTTGGCTAGGGTTGGTTGTGGTTGGCATATTTCCTCCATGTGTAAGGATTTCTTTGATATTCGATGCAGAAGGCAGCAAGCAAAAGCAGTAGGATAAGGCCGGCATACAATGCCGCTTGGGTGAGCGGTTGCCAGCTATCGATTGGGACATATAATGACAGGCTGAGCAGTCCAGTGCACATGAGTGCTGCTAGGCATTGGCTGGTTATGTCGGATGGCGAAGGGACAAGGACCGTGCCGGCAAAAATGCCAATACTACACGCTGTGACTACTTGCATGCCCATAGTAACGGCTTGTAGCCTCGTAACCTGTGAAAAGGCATAAGACAACAAAGGGCTAGCACACAGCATAGCTACTATGCTGGCAGTGAGCTGGCTGGCAAAAAAATGCTTGCAGCCACGAAGCCCGGCGATCTCGGCGGGGCTATACCGGCTTGCGAGCGTACGAATATCCGACATGAACGCTGCAAGTACTAGTAACGCTACAAATAGGGGCAGCTGGCCGCCTGCGGCGTGCCTTTGCATAACAAAGGTAAGCCCTAGGCTGGTAAGCCCAAAGAAGCCCCAGTTAATCTGTAGCGAGGGCGAACGCATGGTCTTTTTGATGAAGTACGAAAGGCGAGGCGTTGTTATATGAACGGGTCGTATTTGGATCTGCGAAGGGAGGGCGTGGCCTCTTGTAAGCAGCCCAAACGCTAGGACGGTCTGCAACAGGGCGAATAAGATAGCTGCACCTTGGCGGCCCAAGTAATATAGTCCGGCGTTCTGCGTGGTGGCGAGTACGCGGTACTGCACGTACACGACCCCCAAAACAAAAATGAGCTGCAGCCAAATTGGTTGGTCTTGGAAAAGCTTAGCAATACCTAGGGCAGCTAATGCGCCAGATATGACACATAGGCTGAATAACACCAGGTGCATTCCCATAACGTCGGTTATTATGCCCAAGGTCGGTAAACATAGACACAATGAAAGACACACAGCAATGCATCTAGGCAGCCAGAAAGCTAACTGGCGTTGGGCATCACTAAGGGGCCAGAGCGCAATAAGCTCCCAGAGGTGGTTTTTGGCTCTATAAAAAGCTCCGTACGTGCCTAGGAGTGCACTTAAGCAAATTGTCTCGACGACAAAGCTAGTGATACAAGCCAGGTTCCAGGCCGGTATGGTAGTTGCAGGCAAATGCCCTAAGCTGCTGGCAAGCAATATGCCTAATACACTACTGCTCACACCGAGCCCAATAAGGCGGGCAGCTCCCCAAGCTAAGGGACGGCTATGTCTCCCGCCAAAGAGTGAGGCAATGACAACAGCGTAGACGCTCATGGTTTGCTAGGGTTTACCGTTTGCATAAAAAATTGCTCCAGGCTGCCGAATGACTTAACAAGGGTGCTTGTTTTGTTAGCGGCTACGACATTACCATCTAGAAGAAGTAGAATGTGCCGACCGATGCGTTGGGCCCACCAAAGATCATGCGTTGCAGCTATGATAGCAGCGCCACGCTTTGCCTCGGCAAGTAACAGCTGCTCGGTTTCGATGATCGCCAGCGGGTCTAGCCCGTTGCGTATCTCGTCGGCAACGATAACCATTGGCTCGTGCATGAGTGCCGCAATTATTTGGACCTTCTTTTTGTTGCCATGGCTGAGCGATCCGAGCGGCTGCAGATAAGTGGTGAAGTGCAGCCTGGAGGCTAGTTCTTTGGTGCGGGACGACATGTCACTACCGACACCTGCTTCGCGGTAAACCCGCTCGAGTAGCGCAAAATACTCCTTTGCGCAGAGCTCTTTTACTAGCCAGTCCTCTATGTCTGGTATGTACCCAAGGGTAGCTTTTATGCGGCGTATATTTTGGTCAACTGGGATGCCATTGATTGTTACTAATCCTTTAGTGGGCCTAAGCAGCCCCACTAGGATTTCCAGAAGTGTTGTTTTGCCGCTGCCATTTGGACCGGTTACGCACAATATTTGTCCAGATGGCAGCTTGAGGTGCGGCAGGTTTAGTGTGAATGACGGACTACGCTGGGCTTCCATGCCGGTTATACTGATGGCCGCCTTCATTCTCTATGCCTCTGGGCTGCCGCCAAGTACATGCTATGGCCGTCACTATGCCAGGGCAGTAGGCAGCTAACGTGTAGTGCCGCGATACCACAAGCTAGCCAAAAGATTAGACCTTGATGATACGCGGCACAGAACCAAGCTGCTGCCAGGCAAGCTGCCAAACCTGCAAGCGGTCCCAGTGCCGCAACCCAAAGCTCGGCCGCTGGCGCCAGCAGCTTATGCCATAGCTGTAACTGTAAGCCTGACTGAATAATATCTGCCGTACCTCCATGCCTTGCTGTTGCAAATGCGTGGACGGCTTCATGGATAAAGATACTGCCATAGAATATGACACATGCAATTGCATAGGTGGACCATAGAGAACTGGCATGTGTGGCTCCTAGTAATGCCAGCAGACAGGTGCTCATTGCGCCACACGCATAGACCAGCCAAGTAGCCTGCCAACAGGAGACGGCAAGCGCCCCTATAGTAAACAAATGCCGGTGCTTTAAAGCTGGATATCTTAATAAGCGAGGGTACGTTATGAGTGACCGAGCGACTTCTAGGTAGCTCCATGGTAAACGGTAGCGTTGCAAGCCCCCGCTCGCGTTTATGAAGCCTAAGACATCGGCTAGTGCTTCTGGGGTGTGTTCACGCTGCAAAGCTCTAACCTGAATACTAACTATCAATCGGGAAATGATAGCTCGTGCCTCTGGTTGTAAAGAGTGTTCGGCGCCTAGCCTGGTATCTACCAAAGTACTGCGCCTGAGTACAAAGATGGGGGAGAGCGACAAAATGTCACTCTCCAACAGATACGGGCACTGCGCTTCAAATGAAGCTACCGGCACAAAATTTCTACCCGCTTTTGTGCCCAGTTAATACCCATGCTTTTGGCACCGTGCCAGCCGCATAGAATAATCGCTGCAGCTGTCATGCCGCCAACGCCAATAACAAATGCCAGGGCCACCACGATCGGGCCAAAGGCTTTAGTGCTGTAGTCAACCGCTCGGTCAGGGGTTATCAGACTCTGTAACATCAGTAGTTCCTTCCTTGTTAGTTGCTAGCGTCAGCAGAATAGAAAGGGTTGCCCCACATGTCAACAAAAAAGTTATTTCGTAGACTATATTGTACGGCCTAGGAAGAATCTAGCCTGCCCAGCGTTTTCTCTGGCAGCCGTTAACAGGGTATACTTAGACGTATGTCTAAGCGCCTAGTTATCATCGACGGTAAATCTGTCTTCTATCGTGGCTATTACGCCATGCCTAATTTAAGTACTAAAGATGGCACGCCTACCGGTGGTGTCTACGGTTTTGCTGTGCTAGCGCTCGAAATCGTCAAGCGGCTCAAGCCCGACTATGTCTGTGTGGCTTGGGATAAGAGTGGGACCAATATCCGTTCACGCTTAGCGCTATACCCCGAGTACAAAGCGGGCCGCAAAGCCCCGCCACCTGACTTTTACGAGCAAATCCCAGTGCTTCACAATCTGTTAGAAGCCTTAGGCTGGCCACTGTATGAAGCTGACGATTACGAAGCCGACGACCTCATGGGCGCCTTCGCCAAACAGGCAGGGGAGAAGGGCGTGGAAAGCTATCTGGTAACCTCGGATCTTGACGTCCTGCAACTCGTAAATAGCCATACCCACATCTATACCCTCAAGAAAGGCCTTACGAATATCGAGCTGTTTAACGAAGCCAGCTTTAAGGAAAAGTATGGTGTCGATGCTCATCAATGGGTAGACGTTAAGGCGCTTAAGGGTGACTCGTCAGATAATATTCCAGGTGTGGCTGGCGTGGGCGAAAAGACAGCCCTAGAACTAATTGAAAAGTACAAGACTCTCGATGGCGTGTACGAAAACCTGGATTTGCTCAAGCCGGCTCTAAAGGCCAAGCTTGAGGCAGGCAAGGATATGGCCTATTTGAGTCAGAAGCTGGTGACGTTAATGGTTGATGCTCCAATCAAGATTGATCTGGCCAAAGCCAGGCTCCACGACGGTGTATCCCCAGAATTTGTAGCCATGCTGCGTAAGTTGGAATTCCGCCAGTTGCTGCGCCAGGCCGAAGCCGAAATGACCCAAGAACAATCCGCAGAAGCCAAGGAACGTGCCAGTATTACCCCAGCCAATCAGGTAGAATACCAACTGGCAAATTTTGATAACGACCAGCCTCGTGTGCTGGTAGCCAGCCCAGACGCCAGTGAATTCTGGGTCAGTACCAAGCCTGACGAATATGCAATTATTAACTTGGACGAGTTTACCACCAACGATGCTAACGCCTTAGCTAAAGGTCTCGTTGTCGGCCATGACCTCAAGAGTACGTTCCACGCCATGCTTGCCGTCGATGTAGCGTGGCCTGGCAAGGATATTTTTGATACAAGGATTGCCGCGTTCCTGATCAACAGCTTAGGGCGCTCCCATGAGCTTGGTGATTTGCTAGAGGTAGATATCGACCCTGATGATGCCGGCACTGTCGTGGCCGCCATCTGGCAACTGCGTGACAAGCAGCGCCTACAATTTGCCAAACTGCCAGATATCACCAAACTGGCCAGGGACATTGAATTCCCTACGGTTTATCTGCTGGCAAAAATCGAACACCGTGGCATTTTGCTGAATAGCGACTACCTAAACGACATGAGCCGTGAGTTTGAACAAAAGATTGGCGCGCTTGAACGCAATATTTATGCCAAGGCCGGTAAGGAGTTCAACATCAGTTCGCCAGTGCAATTATCTGCAATTTTGTTCGAAACCTTGCAGCTGCCTACCCAGGGGATTAAGAAGGGTAAGACTGGATACTCGACGGGCGCCAACGAACTAGCTAAGCTGCGCGGCCTGCATCCGGTTGTCGATTTGATTACTCAGTACCGCGAATACACCAAGCTCAAGAGCACTTATATTGATACTTTGCCTAAGCAGGTGGATATGAACGGCCGTTTGCACACAACCTTTGCTTTGGACGTAGCCGCCACTGGGCGCTTAAGTTCGAGCAATCCTAACCTGCAAAATATTCCTACCCGCACAGACCTAGGGCAGGCGATTCGTACTGCTTTTGTGCCAGCCGAGGGCAACGTGTTCGTAAGCGCCGACTATAGTCAGTTCGAATTGCGCTTAGCTGCGGTGATGGCTCACGACCAAGGTTTGATCGACGACTTCAACAAAGACGTCGATATCCACACCAAGACTGCAGCCGAAATTTATGAAATCCCACCAGAACAGGTAGACAAAAGCCAACGGCGCCACGCCAAAATGGTCAACTTTGCTGTGCTATACGGCATGAGCGCCCATGGCTTAAGCTTGGCTACTGGCATGACCCGCGAGCAGGCCAAGACCTTTATTGATAAGTACTTTGAACTGCGCAAGCCAATCCGTGAGTATATTGATAGGACGCTCGACAAAGCCCTTCATGACGGGTACGTCGAGACGCTACTGGGCCGTCGCCGGCCAACTCCAGATGTGAAAAGCAGCAACTTTGCCGTCCGCGAAGCTGCCAAACGTGCTGCTGCCAATATGCCTATCCAGGGTACCGAAGCCGACCTCATGAAGCTTGCCATGCTAGAAGTCGAGGACAAGCTTGACGGTGTCGGCGAACAAATCCTGCAGATCCACGACAGTATCCTAGTAGAATGCCCTAAGGCCAACGCCGAAAAGGTTGCCGAGATCCTAAAGGACACCATGGAAAACGTATACAAATTGGACGTTAAGTTAAAGGTAGACGTAAAGACCGGTGACAATTGGGGCGAGCTGTAACCTTACCCCAAACAGTTGTATAGTGGGACTATTACAGAAAGGGGAGGATATTTGATGGCTGACTTAGTATTGCGCGTGGCCGCAAAGGCCGTGCTGGTTAACGAAGAAGGTAAGATCTTAATCTTACGCGAGGCAAGTACCTACGAAGAGGGCACTAATCATGGCCGCTATAGTTTGCCCGGTGGCCGGCTGAATACTGGCGAAAGCTACGAGGATGGGCTTAAACGCGAAGTAGAGGAAGAGACTGGTATTACTGATTTTGAACCTCTCTATCCAGTCTACGTTGGTGAATGGCGCCCAGTCATTAAAGGTGTGCCACATCAAATAATCGGTATCTTTACTGTCTGCAAGGTTAAAAGCGGTGAGGTTAAGCTTAGTCTTGAACATGACCATTACCAATGGGTCTCACCAGAGGAGTGGAGCGAATACGACATTATGGAAGCTGAGGTTAAAGCGGCACAAGCTTATCTTAGATTTAGGAAGTAGTCATGCCTACCATAGTTGATGTTGTTGACGAGTACGACCAGCCAACGGGCCAAACCGCCACCAAAGAAGAAGCCCATGACGGGAAGCTCCGGCACCGCGTAGTGGCTGTCTATGTTTTTGATACGCAGGGCAAATTGTACATCCAGGTCCACAAAAAGAGTGGTGGCTTATTGGACCATTCGGTGGGCGGGCACGTTGATGCGGGCGAGGATTACACGACTGCTGCGTATCGTGAGGCCGCTGAAGAGCTCGGGCTGGAAGGCGCAGAGCTTACAGAGCTGACTACAAGTTATAACTCACACGAAGGTGTCTACAATCACTTCTTTGGTATCTATGAATGCCATCCTGGGCCAGGGTGGCGCTTTGTACCGAATGATGAAGTTGAAGAAATTTACCCTGATACGCTCGAGCATGTGTTAGAGCAGATGGCTAAGCATCCAGAACTGTTTACCCGTGGCTTCTTGAGCACCATGCGGGAATATTGCAGACTCAAAGGCTTATAATCAAAGCATGGTATATTTATCCGACGGTGATAGTTATGTGATCAAATTGAGCTTAGGCGAACGCCTGAGCGAGGCTCTCGAGCACTTTTTCGCTGAAACCAAGATAGAAGGTGGCTGGGTCGAGGCGCTTGGTGCCGTTCAAGAGGTAACGCTTGGCTACTATGACTTAGACAAAAAAGAGTACCAATGGTGTACGTGTGACGGCCTACGCGAGATCACAGGTATCATGGGTAACCTGGCATTTAACGATGC
>CBJLZK010000033.1:0-7949 GCA_966427515.1 uncultured bacterium
TACTAGCGAATATGACCGTGAGCAGCTCGAGAAGCGCCGTGCAGCGTTGAGTGGCAAGGTAGCCGTGATCAAGGTTGGTGGTGCTACCGAGACTGAAATCGAAGAAAAGAAATACCGCGTCGACGACGCTGTAGCTGCCGTTAAGGCTGCCCTCGCCGAAGGTATCGTGCCTGGCGGTGGTGTAACCTTGGTAAATCTAGCCAGTACCGTTACTACTAGCAATGATGATGACGCCGCCATTGCAGCTGGTAAGATGCTCCTAAGGAATGCGCTAGAACAGCCATTCCGTATCTTGCTGACGAACGCTGGCCTTAACGCCGACGAATGGTTGCCACAAGTAAAATCTGGCAAATCTGGCTACGGTGTGAACGTCAACGACCCTACCAAGCTTGTAGACATGAAAGCTGCCGGTGTGGTCGACCCAGCCCGCGTAACCAAGGAAGCCTTGCTGAATGCCGTCTCCATTGCTGGCACCAGCATGACCATGGGTGCGTTGGTTGTGGAAATCCCCGAAAAACAAGCCGCAGCCCCAGCAATGCCTGACATGGGCGGCATGGGAATGATGTAAAATAGAATCAAACAAAGATTCTAATCTAAAAAGACCGGGCAGCGAAGGCCCGGTCTTTTTGTTATCTGGTTACACTAGCCGAGTGCCACAAATGGCAAGTAATTGGACTCGGTGCCGTAGGTGGCAGGGTTAATCGAGGTTGGCAAAGTTGCCGCATTCGCATAAAATGCCCGCCGGTGATTTGGCTTATTGTAGCCTCCGGTAAGTAGGGCGGCATGGCTGACGACGCAGTATGTAATATATGGCCCGCCGCTATAACCCACTACATATGGTGAGGCAAACACAAAGCGGTCAGTTGCCTGGGCGGCGATGGGCGTCGAAAATACCCCAATTTTTAACCCTGTAGTTGACCATAACGTGTCGTCAACAGGGGTCGAGCCAGCTTTTGAACCATCGCTCTCGTACACGACAAAGCAGTTGCCACCGCCCGACCCAAACGTACCGGCTGTTTGCACAACCGTGGCAACGGCGTTAATGGCTTTGCCGGCAGGCACAAAAATACGGACAAGGTACAGATTGCTAATGGTTGAGTTAGCATTGAAGTGTTCAATGCCAGCAGAGGCACTAAAGAAGCCATATTCGGTTAGTGGGTAGATGCCAGTAGCCGCTACGCTTGGCAATTGGGCTACGGGCACGGTGCCACTGGAGTTTAGCGATGCTACGCCACTCGCGGCGCCGACGGCACTTGTATTAACCTTGGCACCTAAGTCAGTAGTAAGGTTCTGGATTTTGGCTTCGGGCAAAGCACCATCGGCGACCTGGCTGGCGCCCACCACGTTGGCTTTTAAATTGCCGCTGCTATCGAGCGATTGCGAGAGGTAGTCATTAAGGACGGTACCCCAACTACCGTCATCTGAACCGGGAACAGGCAGTCTTGCAGTCATGTACTCCTCTGGTTGATCTAACTAATCAAATAATAGCACAAGGGGAATGTGTGTGCTCAGAGCAAACTAAGCTTGGTGCGATTTGTGGCCGCCATACACACCACCGCCATATCCGTAACTGGCATGCTGATGCAATGGATTCTTTTTGCCCAAGAGCTGCAATAGAGTCGAAAAACCCAAGATTGTGGCAATACCAAAACCAAGAGTAGTCAGGAACTCCTTGCGAGTCATCTCTTTTTCCATGAGGTCGTTTAAGCGCACCATGTTGTTTCTCTTTTTCTCTTTTAAGTTTTTATTTATACAGAAGCTTAAGCAAATTGTAGGACAACCAAAGATGCAGTGTCAATACGTTTATTAGGTTATTCAGCGGCTGGTGATTCGTTGAAGGGACGGTTCGGCCGACGGCTAAAGCCGTTAAGGTATTGGCGTGGACGAATGTCACTGGTGGGCCGTGGCTGGGTAGCTGTTTGTGGTTGGGGCCGTACGGCCGCTGGGACTACAATTGTTGGCTTTACTGGAGCTACCGGAGTTGTTTCCGGCTCGGCTGTAACTGTCGCCATAGCTTCTTGCCATGCGGCGCGGGCCTTGCTGAATTCAGATAGGCGTTGGGCTTGTTTCTCGGCGTCCTTTTGCATGAGCTCGACGACTTTCTTGGGGCGGCTGTGCTTGCGGTTAACTGCCCAGATCAGAATGATGCTGACTTCGTACATTAGGATAATTGGTACGCTCATGATGGTCTGGTTTTTGACGTCAGGTGAAGGGCTGATAATGGCACCCACAACAAAGGCGATCAAGATTACCCAGCGCTGTTTGCCCATCAGGGCTTTGGGCTTGAGCGGCTTGATACGGTTGATGAACAAAAGGATCAATGGCAGTTGGAAGAGCAGGGCCGCGCCCAGCAAATAGGTAAGTACAAATGACAAATAAGATTGGATGCTTATCAGGGCTTTGATTTGTGAAGTCGAAAAGCCTTGCAACAAAAAGTGCAGCCCTGCAGACAGCCCTACGGTGTAGCCAAATGCCATACCTAGCACAGCCAAAACACCGGACCAAAAACTGGCCCAGTGAATAAAATGTAGGGTTTCTTTTTTGACGAGAGGCCCGAAATAGCGGAGTACCTGGTTGACGATAACAGGGATGCTCAAAAAGATGCCAGTGTATATACAAATACTGACGGCGAAATTAAAACCGCCACCAGGTGATGTATATATAAATTGTTGCTTACCGGCGGGGGCGAGGAGCCAGTGTGT
The DNA here is from genome assembly GCA_966427515.1 of uncultured bacterium. GTDB lineage: Bacteria > Patescibacteriota > Saccharimonadia > Saccharimonadales > UBA4665 > JARIHD01. The sequence goes on from CBJLZK010000033.1 coordinate 2,703, forward strand.
TAACTGCTTTTGGAACAGACTGGCTATGCCGCTAAATACTGCTATAGATAAGGCAATATAAAACAGCCGCTTACGTAGCTCGTAAACATGCTCAATAAAAGGGAGCTTTTCGGGCTCGCTTGGCTTGCTATGAAGCTGATTCGGAGCGTGCCTTCTCGTCGGTTTGCTTTTGGCTCTTTTCATTGTCACCTTCGCTCAAACCTTTCCGAAGTTCACGTACTGATGTGCCAGCGCTGCGGGCCAGCTCTGGGAGTTTCTTACCCCCAAACAGTAGGAGCACGATCAAAAAGATTAGCAACAGCTCCGGCGCACCCAGATCTAGAAAACCGAAATTGCTAAACATGATACCCTCACTTGTTATTTACTATCATGCTCATGATATCATAAGCATGATAGGGAAGTTAAGAACTCATGAAAACATACACACTCTACTTCGCACAAGCTTATGGGTCCGGCGCCTACGGTAGCGGCACGTATGCTTGTAGTACCCAGCAGCAACAGGCTGGAACTTGTAATGCGGCCACCGGTACAACTAGCGGTAGCGGTGCCAATGGCTCTGGCAGCTCCGGCAGCGGTCTAACGAACACGGGTATTGGCATTATCGCCATTGTTACCTTGGCCTGTTTAATTATTTTTGTAGCTTTGGTGGTGCGTATCTGGCGCCGCAAGCCGGCTCCAGTTTTGCAGCCAGTCGAAGTCGAAGAAGAAACAAACGCAGACACCAACAATACACAGGCGTAGTAGCTAGATCCTGGTTACCGGATCGCTACGTGGTTGGCGGCGGTGTTGGCGTACCATAGCAGGGCAATGCTGGCTATCAGTAGACCTAGCAAAATTACAAAGCGTACCCGTTCGTTCATTCTACTTTCTCCAATCCTGCCACTACCACTAACCGGTCGTGAGGTAACCATAATGGCGTGCATGTATAGATTGTTAGCTGCGTGTTAGCCGTAGGTGCCTCAACACTTTCGGTGCTGGGGCTAACTTCTTTGACCTGGTCAACCTTGTATACGTAGTGCTTGTTTTGCCACCATACGCCGATCTCATCCCCGGTGTGTACCTTATTTAGGTAGTACAGTACGCCGCGTGGATTAGTGTAGGTAAAACGATGTCCTACAATTACGGTGTTCCCGCCCTTATCTGGAGTGCTACCGTTGGGGCGTAGCCATAGGCCTTTACGCAAAGTTATAGCAGTCTTGCCAATGTTAATGGGCTCATCAAAGCCCATGCTGGGTATGATCAACTGATCAGCCTCGGGTACATGGCCAGTGGGGGAGATGGCATGTATTTTGGCTTCGAGCTGTCTAGCGGGTTGGCTATGGTTATTAGACCAAAAGGCAATTTGGGGTGCAATTGGCAACAACACAATATAGCCATTTATAAGGATGATGGCTACCAACAGAAGAGTATTAATACGTGCTAACTTCACGTACTAAGTATAGCGCGCGGCTTAAGCTTCAGCGCCGTTGTGAGTAAAGTAGTTAATTTCATTAACAATGTCGAGCAATGCTTGGGCGCGGACCTTTTCGTCTGGAATCTGCATGGCTGCTTCGTAGGCTGCCTTGATAAGGTCGGCGTTATCCGAAGCTTGGATCATCATCATGGTGGTCCGAAATTTTTCTTCTGGACTTTGCTCGAGGTGACCTACGAGAGGAGTCAACTGCTGAAGGGCTTGTTGTTTGATGTCGAGCAGTTCGTCGGTGTTAGGAGTGGCAGCAGGAGCCGGAACGGCAGCGGCTGCTGTAGCGGCTTCTGGGTGCGTCACAGTTGTGTCGACCGTGGGAGCAGCAATAGCTGGAGCTGGAGCTGTGGCGGGCGCATCGCTGTCGATGTATTCGCCAGCAGTGTCATCGACATTAACAGCTGGAGCGCCAGTGTCTTGGTCGTCGGTTAAAGCCGCGGTAGTCGCAGCATCGTCAGCTATTTGCTGGTCAGCATCTTGGTGCTGTGTTTGATCATCGTGCCCAAACATTAGGATGTTCCCCCCACTTAATCTAAAGTTAACTTTTAGTATACTATATGACACTACAATAATAGCACAAGGAGTATGAACCCATGCTAGACGACCTGAAGCTTATTCACGAAAGAGATGCTCAGGACGCACTGGGCGTAGCCGCAAGCCAGTGGCAGCAGCTAACGTACGCATTTACACCCAGTGGAAATACTAAATTTAGCAATGTATACAATGTGGTATACGCGGCAATGGGTGGCTCCGCGATGGCTGCGTCGCTCGTAAACGTGTGGCCAAAACTTGGTGAGCCACTCGAGATCGTCCGTGACTATGACCTGCCTGCGTATGTCGACGGTGACACGCTCGTGATCGTTTCTAGCTATTCGGGCAATACCGAAGAAACACTTAGTGCCCTGGAACAAGCCGAGGCCAAGGGTGCGCAAATTGCTGTTATCACCGGTGGCGGCAAGCTGCAGCAAATTGCCGAAGAAAAAGGCTACCTATTATTCTTATTGCCAGAGACGCGCTTTGCGCGGTGTGCGACCTTTTGGAATTTTCGGGCTGCGCTGGAAGTGCTGGCCCTGGCCGGTTTACTCCAAAAAGAAGATTTTGCCCCAGCCCTGGAAGCAGGCGCAAAGTTTTTGCAACAAGCCATCGCCCAGTGGCTGCCAGATATAGCAACCGCCACTAACCAGGCTAAGCAGCTTGCCCAAGAAGTTATTGGCAAATCGGTGGTGCTCTATAGCGGGCCAAAGATGACTCCCGTAGCCTACAAGTGGAAGTTTGGCTTTAACGAGAACGCCAAACAGATAGCCTGGCTTAACCAACTGCCAGAGTTCAACCACAACGAGTTTACTGGCTGGAGCAAAGAGCCCACAGAAAAACCCTATGTAGTCATTGATCTGCGTAGTAATCTGGAAAACCCTCGCATCCAAAAACGTTTTGAGGTAACTGCTCGCCTGTTGTCTGGTATGCGGCCAGAGCCATTGGTGGTGCAGCCAGATGGCGGCACATTGCTGGAGCAACTCCTGTGGGGTATTGCCCTAGGTGACTTTGTGGGGCTATATACGGCCATGCTTAATGGCGAAAATCCTACGCCGCTGCCACTTGTTGACAAGCTTAAGACAGCAATGGCTGCCTAGTGCATGTTAGATGGTAAGCTAGGGTATATAACTAATTGCTAGAGGGAAATAACATGTTACAGCTAAAAACAGAGCAAGCTGGAGTGGATCTCGGCTCCACCTTGAGCCAGCTTGATGACTACACGGCACATTTGGAACAGGTTAGGCAAAGTGGTACTTACGAGGCTGCAGAGAGCTCCCTCAACTTATCGGCCGACGAAGCACTGCTGGAACAAGTAAAAACCGTAGCTGCACAGAAGGTTACGGGCAAGTTAAAGTACAGCGTTGTCGTTGGTATCGGTGGTTCAAACTTAGGGACCAAGGCTGTGTATGATGCTTTGGTTGGCCAACATGACCTGCTTGATGCCACGCGCTTTCCGCGGCTTCTGTTTGCCGAAACGACAGACCCAGAATGGTTGGCTGCAGCTAGCAAACTAGTTGCTGGTGTAACTGATCCAGAGGAAGTACTTGTAACCTTGATTAGCAAATCAGGCGGCACAACCGAAACATTGGCTAACTTTGAAATTTTGATGGCCCCACTAACCGCCAAGTTTGGCGTTGATGTTACGAACCGCGTGGTGGCAATTACCGACGAAGGCTCAAAGTTATGGGAAGCTGCCAGCGCCAAAGGTATGGCGTGCCTAGCTATCCCAAAGCAGGTTGGCGGCCGGTATTCGGTGCTGTCTGCCGTGGGCTTACTACCTTTGTTAAGTGTAGGCATTGATATCGAGCAGCTCCGTGATGGTGCCCGCCAAGTACTCGAACAGTGCTTGGGTGGTGGCGAAAATATTGCTGCGCAGTCTGCGGCTGTGCTGGCCATGCAGCTCAAGCAAGGCAAAGTGATTAACGACAACTTCTTTTTCCACCCGGAGCTTGAGTCGGTAGGCAAGTGGTACCGCCAGCTCATGGGCGAGAGCGTTGGCAAAGAAAAATCATTGAGTGGCGAGACTGTTCACGCGGGCATTACACCGACAGTGTCACTTGGGTCTACGGACCTGCACTCTGTAGGACAGCTATACTTGGGTGGCCCTAAGGACAAGCTAACAACGTTTGTTTCCAGTAGCCGTTCTATTGCAGTGGACGTACCAAGCCAGCGTGTACTGCCAGTGCTCGTGCCGATGATCGACGGCAAATCCGCCGCGGACATCATGACCGCCATCCTAGAGGGCGTAAAAATTGCCTACCAAAAAGCCGGACTGCCATATATGGAAGTAGTTTTGGATGGCATTAACGAACAGTCGCTTGGGGCCTATCTGCAGTTTAAGATGCTAGAAATGATGTACCTGGGCCAACTGCTCAACGTAAATTGCTTTGACCAACCAAACGTCGAAGCCTATAAAATCGAAACCAAGCGATTGCTTGAAGCGTAACGAAAGGTAAGCAAGTTTTATGGACCAACAAGCACCAACTTTTGACCCGTCGGGTTTCAGTACGGCGTCATATGTAAAACGCGTCGAAAAGCCGTGGGGTTATGAGCTTCACTGGGTGCCAGAAGACGCCCCTTACATTGGTAAAGTACTCCACATTAATGCTGGTGCCCGCCTGAGCCTACAGGTACATGACCAAAAGCAAGAGAGCTGGTTTATTATTAGCGGCCGCGGTGCCGTTATATGGGAAAACGAAAAGGGTGAAATGGTCGAAACCGAGCTGCAACCCGGCGTCGGTTACAGTACTAAGGTGGGCCAAAAACATCGCCTGAAGGGTATTACTGACTGTGACATTATCGAAGCCTCGACGCCTGAAGCTGGTACGACCTGGCGCCTAGAGGACGACTATGCCCGCAAGCACCAAACCCCCGAAGAGCGCGCCGCAGAATATGCCCGTGACGCTCACGTTGAAAACCAGTAGTATTGCATTATGAGCATCATCTTTTGGGCTACATATTTGCTTACAGTAGCTGAATTTATCGCTTCGCCAGTTAATGTTTTGAGGGGCAGCAAAATACACCTCAAGCGGTTTGCCGAAGTAAAGTTTCCATTGCCTTTGGCCCGTGGCTTAGCGGTAGTAGAGCTTTTTGCTGTTAGTGCTGTCGTCGCAGGTATTTGGTTGCCGTCGCTGCGTTTGTGGGGTGGTGTCGTGCTCGCTTTGGCTTTTTTGCCGCTGCGTGTATGGGCGGCTAGGACAAGGCGGCATGTGGGTGATTTGCTGGGGTTGAGCTTTTTCCTGGCATGCGCA
>CBJLZK010000034.1:0-7823 GCA_966427515.1 uncultured bacterium
CGCCATAAAGGGTTCGAACCATGGAACAGATTAAAAAATCACGTTCAAACAAAAAGTCATCCAAATTTGGACGACTTCACCTCTGTAATCTGAGCATGGTACGCGCGAAGGGATTCGAACCCCCGACCTTCGGTACCGGAAACCGACGCTCTATCCAGCTGAGCTACGCGCGCATACGGGGGATTATAATAGATGTTATGAGAAGTGACAAAGAAGAATTACGAGCACAACTCAAGCAAACCCGCCAGCAAATGCCAGAGGGTACAGTTGACATGTTAAGCAAACGCATTACAGACCAGGTAATCGACCTCGTTGACTGGGACCAGGTACTTAGCATGCACATATACCAGCCCATCAAACAGTTCCGTGAAGTTAATACAGAAGCGCTCATGGAATACATCCGTAGCCGATACCCGGGCATTGCCATTGCCTCGTGGGAAAAGGCCGACAAAACACATACTGCCCACTGGCTCACCGATGGCAGGCGTGTTCCCAAAGGGTTTCGCTACGACCTGATTATTGTGCCGCTGCTCGGCTTTAATGATCAGGGCCATCGCCTTGGCTTTGGCGGCGGGTTTTACGACAGGTTCTTAAAAGACCAGAAACAAGCCCAAACTATTGGACTGGGCTTTGCCAGTGACACCGTGCAGTTTGAGCCAGAAGCCCACGACGTGGCCTTGGACTTCATTGTTACCGAAAACAATACTTATTTTAGGCAATAGCCGTCCAGTAAGAGGTCGACAGCGCGACGCTAGCACTCAGGTCAATGGTAGCTGGCGGGCTGCTCATGCCGCTTCCGAGTGTACAGAAACGGTACGTACCCGGCGCAAGGTTCTGGTTGATAGCCCCAATATTTCCCGCCCGGTTAAGTGCTGGCATTGTGCTGGCGTTAATCACGATATACACGTAATAAAATTGATTACCAGATACTGTGGCAGTACTTGTGAGTGGGATAGCTTTGGCTCCCGTTGCATTAAGCGTCGAGGCAAGGTCGGCGCTCACTGCTAGCCGGTTACCGCTCAGGTCATAGAGTGCCACATAAGAGGCAGACGACGTGAAACCCGAGCCGGCAGTGTTAACGTTCAGACAGATTGTACTTACGGTCCCGGTTTGGTTGGCATGCACTTTGACGAGTACTGGTATGCCGGCAGTTGGCGCCATATTATTGGCAGCCATAATGGGGTCGTAGCTCCAACCATTATAGTTTTGATCACTTGGTTCAAAGCCAGTCGACATTACCGAGCCACTACCACTCGCCGAAAAGACGTTGCCATCAGGATCACGCCACTTCAACACGCCCTGGTCGGCATAGACAATAACACCACCTGCGGCGGGATTGGCAGAAGGCACCGTTGCCGCTTGCTTGATCCCTAAAACGCCTACCCCGCCACCAATATCGGCAATAGTCGAGCCAACCTGCATGTTGTATGCCGAATATATACCACCATTGGGGCCTACAATTAATTTATCGACACCGTTGTTGCGTAACTTTATTAGATTGCCGGTCGTGCCACCGTTCTCGGCGTCAAAAAAGATACCCTGGGCGGCCGTACCAGTGCCATTAGCTCGCAAGGATAAGGCTGAGGCGTTAGCATCGCTCTGGCCAGGGTAGTTGTGCACGATCTTAACAGTGCCGCGGCTTATCTCGGCACCATTAACACCGACCGTTGAATCATTATTGTTGGTAGAGATTACATTAAGGGCATTCCCCGGATTACCGGTGCCGGTACTGCTGATTTCAAAAGCGTTAGCAGTGCCTGCATAGTCCATATGGAACGCTGGCTTGTCGAACGTCGAATTGCTGGCGGTAATATTCACCAGGCGCCCCAGTGACCCAGAACCAGCCGTAGAATACACGTTAAGCGCCGAGCCGGGGTTGGCACCTTGGTTGACCAATAGCGTTCCGCCCCCTGTCGGCGATCCGGACGTCACGCCTTGCGGCACTACACTAAGCGTGGGCGTAGCAGGCGCACCAGTGGTGCCACTAGTCTGGCCAATCTTGAGGCCGCCGCTCGTGTCGCGGACCATGGAGGTATCTTGGACCCCCGTGCCTGCCGACCACAATACTTTACCGTCAGTATTAACCTGAAAACGACGCGTGCTATCACCTGAGGTAGTAACACCCAGCCCCGCCACACTGGCACTTGCCCGCACGACAAAGAAGGTACTGGAAGTTTGTAATTGGCCGCTGCCCGAACGGAACAGGTTGGTGTCGCCGCCAAAGGTAATGCCTGTCGAGCCTGTCGTGTCGGCTAACTGCAATGTTGCGGCACCAGCACCAGGCTCGTTAATGACCAGCCGCTTAGTGAAGGTGTTTGGCGAATTAGCGTCGACCTTGCCTGCCAGCTGCGAGTTAACCTCACTGCGTAGTTTTAGGGAGCCGTCAGTGTTATGTTCGACTGCCAAAAAGTCATTGAGCAAATCACCCCACAAACCACCATCCTCACCAGGAATTGGTAAACGCACCATGCCCTATATACCCCTCGGTCAAACGTTAGTAATTGCAATTTCAGTCACGCGAGCGGCACGGCAGTGCAAAGCGCTTACGCTTTTCAAAGCCATTATTTTAGCCAAGCGAAGGTTAGGGCGTCAACCTTGACTTTAGGCTTTTTCGTCGGCCTGGTCAGACTTTTGCAAACCGTCGGGCAATTGCCGTGGCTCGGAGTGTTTGAGAGACTCTTGAAGAGCCTGTAATACTAGTTGTGCCTGGTCGCGGCTCATACCGATCTTGGCGGTTACCAAGGGGTTACTTGTGCCATTGTTTTGCGAAAAAGAGATTACGACGCCATTCTTGTTGGCGCTAACCTGTGCGCCATCGCTGTAGATAACACGAGGGTCAACGGCCATTACCAGGATAGTAGCCCTGCCATTATTGGTATCGTCGTCACGGCCACCATCGCGTGGTTGGTCGTAGCCTGCCAGCTGCCACAGGCCAGCAGCCTCGTCGTCGTGCATACCAAAATGACTGATCAAAAGCATTAGGATATCTTCGGTGGGACGCTCCTGTCCTTTCTCGATTCGCTCCAAAGTAGTGCTGTCTATCTCGACGGCGCCAGAAACTTCAGCCACGCTTTCGTGCAGCTTTTGGCGGATCGTTTTTAGACGGTCACCCAATTGCTTGAATGGTTGCTCTTGCTGCTTCTCACTCATATGTCATTTTATACTAGCGCCTCTCTGTTAATCGTGCAAGTTTACATCGTAGATGTATAATCGGGCGTATGGATAACTGTTTTTTCTGTACGTCTATACAAAACCACGAAATGCTCGATTTAATCGGTGAGCTCGAAACAGAACTGTTTATTGCCGCCTGGGACGCTAACCCGATAACACCGGGTCATATGCTGATCATCCCGAAACGCCATGCCCAGTTTATGAAGGATCTAAGCCAGGCCGAACAAACAACTCTAATCCCCACTGTAATCCAGGCTAAGCAATACCTCATGACAGCCGATCTAGTAAGTATCTATAACGCAATCCTGCCTCAGAAGATAGGCACTAAATCTGAGGATTTTCTACGACTAGCCCTAAAGAAGTTACACGCAACGCATCGCTCACCAGATAATTTCAACGATGGCCTAAACGATGGCCCTGCTGCTGGCCAGACCGTGCCACATTTCCACTGGCACATCATGCCCCGCTGGCATGGGGATGTCGAAGGCCCACAAGGTGGTATCCGCCATATGTTTGCCGGTATGGGCAATTACCACCAGGGCGTTCAAAAGTAAGTCAAACCCCTAAATACAGCGAGGTATAATACGGACATGAACATCCAGCAGAACGTGCCGCTTAAAGATCATTCCACCATGCGGCTAGGTGGTAACGCAGCGTACTATACCGAGATTACCGACCGGCACGAGCTTGTTGAAGCCCTGGACTGGGCCGAGCAAAATAAGCTACCAACCCTTATGATTGGCGGTGGCAGCAATATCGTCTGGAGGGACGAAGGCTTCCCTGGGCTGGTTATCGTTAACAAGATCATGCGCTTCGAGGAGCAGCAAGAGGACGAAGAAAACTACTACGTCACCGTTGGCGCAGGCGAAAACTGGGACAGTGTCGTCGCCAGAGTCGTCGAAAAAGGCATGTCTGGTATCGAAGCCCTCAGCCTAATCCCAGGCACAGCAGGAGCCACTCCTATCCAAAACGTTGGCGCATACGGCCAGGAGATCGCTAGCACCCTCGTAAGTGTGGAGGCCTACGACAAGCAAACCAAGCAGTTTCTAAACATCCCTAACGAGGAGTGTGGCTTTGGTTACAGGATGAGCCGCTTTAAGTCGGCCGACAGAGGCCGGTTCTTTATTACAGCGATCACCTTGCACCTAATCCATGGGAACCCACAGCCCCCATATTACCGGGCTGTAGAGGCTTACCTGGAGGCAAACCAGCTGACAAACCCTACGCCTCAAGTTATCCGTGATGCTGTCATCACGATCCGCCAAGGCAAATTACCAGACCCTGCCCTGGTGGCTAATAATGGTTCGTTCTTTGCCAACCCAATTGTCGACCAAGGTGACTTTGCCCAGCTACAAGCCGACTTCCCAGGTATCCCTGGCTGGCCTACCGACGACGAACGCGTCAAAATTCCAGCCGCCTGGCTCATCGAGCAAGCCGGCTTCAAGGATGTCCACGATGCCGAAACCGGCATGGCCACCTGGCCGGCACAACCTTTAGTGTTGGTTAACGAGCATGCCCAGAGTACAGCCCAACTCCTCGCATTCAGGCAAAAGATTACCGACGCCGTACAAGGTAAATTTCACATTACGCTTGAGCAAGAGCCCGAACTTCTTCCGTAATAACTAGTAAACAAAAGCAGTAAAAAATCTTACAGCCCGCTTTACCAGCGGGTTGTTATAAACATACCCCGCCCCACAGGAGCGATACAGCCATAACCCTGAAGCTTATGCCTCGGGGGTATTATTTTTTACTGCCAAAAATAAACGAGGAGTTAAAACATGCCCGTACTTGAATCTGCCGAATCCATTGGCCGCCCACAAATGTTCGTAGAGGTCGACGAGGCGCTCGGAGTAGTTATCCAGCCAGTTGACGCCAACGAACCAACACCGATTTTTGACACGGTGTTGGCCGAAAGCGGCATTAGTTGGCGGCCAACTGTCCGTCCGGAACCTACACCGCAGAAACCCGCAGACAACCCCTTTACAGGATATGCCCAAGACCTAGGAACAATGCAAAAATTACTAGATGCCCTGTATAAATGGGACCCTAACGCCGCTCCAGAGCCGCCTGCACACCCTCAAGCACCAACAACACGGCTGACAATGGACGGCCCCTCGCCAAGGCTTAAGTGGCCCGAAACTGATCCAGATGGCCATAGACGGCCCACTCCGGCTACTAGTGCCAGTGAAGCCCCAACACTAACTGATCTACCCATCGTGCGCCCTGGCAGGCCGCCAAGAGAAGAAGATCATGCCCTGTCCGCCGAACAAGAGGCGGCCTTCCAGCGGTTCTGGCACCATCACCCAGAGGGTACCCGGCGTTACGACCTGCTAGACGATATTAGCCGTGTCGGCCGGTGGCGGCGTCTGGGCAGTCTGGTCCAAGCTATGGTCGGCTTAGTTTTTGGTTAAAAATTAAAATGAGAATAAGGCTCGTCTGCCAGATATTTACCGACAAACAATTTTACCTGCTCGACAGTCTTTTCGGGTAAATCCCTAAGTGGTGCCCAACGAAGCTCTTCGCACTTTTCTGGCTCCATGTTTTTGAGCTCGCCCTGGTAGTGCAACACCTTAAAGCCAAGGTTAATGCGTTCATGCCCCTCGGCGAGCTCGTGCATGGTGTGCACTAGCTGCAAATCCTTAGGGTCGATATCAACGCCAACTTCTTCTTTAGCCTCGCGGCAGGCTGCAACTACAGCCGGCTCGTTACCATCCACATGCCCAGCAGGCAAACTGTACCAGCCGTCTTTGTAGCCAGTGTTCGCACGCTTTAACATTAATATTTGGTTGTCTTTTGTAAAGATCAAGAAGACAGCCGGTATTATGCGATGCCGGTGTTCCCAGTTTCCCATGTAGCTCCTTGTGACAATAATTTAAAGATTATTTTTCACCTGGTAGCGGAAAATGCTTAGCCAACTCCTTGACTTCAGCATGGATTTTGGCAAGCTTTTCATCATTACCACGGTTCTGGATCGCCTGGTCAATCCATGCGGCAACTTGGTCCATTTCGGATTCCTTCATGCCGCGTGTAGTCAGGGCCGGTGTTCCCAAACGGATACCACTCGGATCGAATGGTGGACGCGGGTCAAACGGCACGGTGTTTTTGTTTACAGTAATGCCTGCCAGGCCTAAGGCGGCCTCGGCTTCCTTGCCAACGACATCCTTATTGGACAGGTCAATCAGTAGCAAGTGGTTGTCTGTGCCACCAGTAACCAGGCTATAGCCCTTGTCCATTAGCCTGTCGGCTAGGCGCTTGGCATTCTTGACGATCTGAGCGGCGTACTCTTTGAATTCTGGTTTGGCGGCTTCACGCAAAGCTACGGCAATAGCTGCAGTCTGGTGGTTGTGGGGACCACCTTGCAGACCAGGGATAATAGCTCTATCAATAAGTGTAGGAATGTTTTCACGGGTACGCTTGACCTTCTTGAGCGGGTTAGATGGCTTGCCGTTGGCCATAATCAGAGCGCCACGTGGGCCACGCAACGTTTTGTGCGTCGTGGTGGTTATCACATCTGCTATACCGGCCGGAGATGGGTGCTGGTCACCGACAACCAAGCCGGCAATGTGTGAAATATCTGCCAGCAAGAATGCATCGCACAAGTCAGCAATCTCGCGCAGTTTCTGCCAGTCATAAATACGAGGGTAGGCGGTCGCGCCTACAACGATTAACTTAGGCTTGTGCTCAAGCACCATCCTCGCCATCTCGTCGTAGTCCAAAAAGCCATCTTGGCCAGTACGGTACTGCACCGAGTTGTACAGCGTACCAGAGAAGTTAACCTTAAGGCCATGCGTCATGTGACCACCAAAGTACAACTCTAGACCCATAACGGTATCACCAGGGTTAAGTAAAGCAAAGTAGACAGCCATGTTTGCTGGCGAGCCAGAATAAGCCTGGACATTAGCATGAGTAACGCCAAACAAGCTCTTGGCGCGCTCGCGGGCAATGTTTTCGATTTGGTCAACGAACTGGCAGCCACCGTAGTAGCGTATGCCTGGGTAGCCTTCGGAATATTTGTCGGTCAAACGCGAACCAAGCGCCTTTAGGACGTCTGGATACGTGTGGTTTTCGCTCGGAATCATCTCCAGGCCTTCGCGCTGGCGGTTTGTTTCGGCGATTATAAGTTTTTCTATCTCTTTGTCGTCCATTTGAACAGGATTGTCCATGATCATTCCCCCTCAAGGAATTAAGTTGGTTCTGGAAAATGGTGACAAGAATAGCTAGATCATGTCCAAAGTGTACCATAAGTGTTACCATATAGGTATGAATTCGGTTGCTGACTTAGTCCTCGAAGATGCTATCCGACAACTCGCCACCCCTGCAAATTTCCGCCACGGACAAGAAATCGCCGAAACGAATGGTGTAACTTTTACAGAATTTAGCCCCTTACGTGTCGCTGCTCATGTGAGCGGGCCGTCTACCCAGCCCCGAAATACCCTTTTAGAATCCACCGAAGCTGGGTTACACTGGCAGTGTTCGTGTTCAAACAACAAAGCTCTCTTTTGTAAGCACCTGGTAGCTACTGCACTTGAGGTCAACCACAAGTTGCTGCACCACCGCTAAATCGTAAAGCTAACGCTTTTAGCTTGCGCTTAAAATATCAAATGTGATATATTAGTTGCACTATGAGCACAACCAACGAGAAAATTGGACAT
>CBJLZK010000035.1:0-7585 GCA_966427515.1 uncultured bacterium
TGGTGGTTGTGTCTACTGCTAATGCCGTAAACATTAGTGATGGCCTTGACGGGTTGGCCGGTGGCTTGGCTACCACGGCATTTGCCGTGTATGCCATTATAGCGGCCCTGGAACAGCGTTTTGGCGTAGCAGGCTTCTGTATGACCATTGTAGGGGCATTGCTCAGCTACACATGGTTTAATATCTTTCCGGCCCGTTTCTTTATGGGTGATGTTGGCTCCTTTGCATTAGGCACGGCACTAGGTGTGGTAGCAATGCTTACCGATACGGTACTTATTCTGCCAATTATCGGCATCGTGTTCGTAGCCGAAGCTGGCTCGAGCATGATCCAGATCTTGTCGAAGCGCTTGCGCCATGGCAAAAAGGTCTTCAAGATTGCACCGATCCATCACCACTTCGAAGCAAGCGGCTGGCCAGAAACCAAAGTTACTATGCGTTTCTGGATTTTAGGCCAGGTTGCTGGTGTGCTTGGCTTGATCGTGTTCTTACTCGGTGATTACTTAAAGTAAATACAGGGATGTAATGGGGGCAGTTACACGACGACATCCAACACGCTTGTATGACCGCGGTACCACCAGACGGCACCGCCCAGACTATCTGTTGCTCGTGCTTATGATCGCATCGGCGGCCATTGGCATCATCGTGGTGTTTTCTATTAGTCCCGCAATCCAGGTCGAAAAGAACGTTAACGGCAGCACTTATGTCTTTAAGCAGATTATTGCTGTAGTACTGGGGCTTGCGCTATTTGGTGCAGGCGCATCAGTGCCACTCGAACACTGGCCAAAGCTATGGAAGCCGCTGTTAGTACTGGGAGCGCTCGCAACATTAGTCGCCCTGGTAATGCCAGTGAACGTCAACTATCCAGCGCATCGTTGGATTAGGGTGGCTGGCTTTTCGTTCCAATCTGTTGAGATCCTGAAGTTCGCGGGGATTGTGTGGCTTGCCAGCTTTTTGTCGTGGCGCATCAAAAATGGTTGGATGGCCGACCGTGATAAAACACTCAAGCCATTGTTCTTTGTGTTTATGGGTATGGCTGTTGTCGTGGCCTACTTACAGAGTGACTTCGGGTCGTTTATGGTGATGGTGGCAATGATGTTCGTGATGTCGTTTGTGGCCGGTCTGCCGGTTAAGCGTTTGTTGATGGCTAGCGCCATTTTGGCGATACTGGGCGTCCTATTGATCTCGGCCATGCCATACCGCCGGGCCCGTCTGACGGCGTTTATGCATCCAGACTGCCTAAGCTCTGGTTACCAGGCTTGCCAAGCACTGATTGCAGTTGGTTCTGGCGGTATGATCGGCCTTGGTTTGGGCCGCAGCGTGCAGGCATATGGCTATCTGCCCGAAGCCGAAAACGACTCTATTTTTGCTATCTATGCCGAAAAGTTCGGCTTTATCGGCGTAACAGTGTTGCTGGGCATCTTTGCAGCGTTCTTTACCCGCATCAAAAAGGTAGCTGAACGCGCGCCAGACGACTTTAGCCGCCTGGTAGTGATGGGTATTTTGGTATGGCTAAGCGCGCAGACCATTGTGAATGTTGGAGCGATGATCGGTTTGCTGCCGCTCAAGGGCATTACGCTGCCACTTGTGAGCTATGGTGGTAGTAGTGTGCTGGCGGTCATGGGCGCCCTTGGCGTGGTATTTCAGGTTTCCCGGCACACGCTGTATAGTATTCCAGAGAACGAACAGATAGGAGCCTCAGGCTATGACAATAGTAGTGACCGGCGGCGGGTCAGGGGGGCATATCACCCCACTCCTGGCCGTCGCCCATGAGCTAAAGCAGCAGCTCAAAGACGTTAAAATCGTTTACATCGGCCAAAAAGGCGATGGCCTGAGCGATATCCCAGCGCAAAGCGAAGATATCGACGAAGTGCACCTGATCCAGGCGGGTAAACTGCGGCGGTACCATGGCGAGGGGCTCAAGCAATTGCTCGACCTCAAGACTATGGCCAAGAACCTCCTTGATGCTGCATATGTAGTGATTGGTATTTGGCAAAGCTTGTGGCTGCTGCGCCGGCTTAAGCCAAGCGTGATCTTTATTAAGGGCGGCTTTGTGGGTGTCCCTGTGGGCCTTACGGCGGCTTTTTGGCGCATTCCTTATGTCACGCATGACTCTGATGCTTTGCCGGGCCTAGCTAACCGTATCGTGGCCCCGTGGGCCAAGGTGCATACCGTGGCACTGCCCAAAGAAGTGTATAACTACCCCGCAGACAAAACAGTGACCGTTGGCGTGCCCTTGGCTCATCACTTTAAACCATTTACCGCCAAAGAAGTAGTCGAAGCCCGCCAACAAATTGGTGTGCCAGCAAAGGGTAGGGTGCTTTTTGTGACAGGTGGTGGTTTGGGGGCATTACGCCTGAACAATGCCGTAGCTGCCTGCTTGCCGGAGCTACTCGACCGCTATCCTGATTTGACGGTATTGCACCTGGCAGGCCGCAACAATGAAGCTGACCTGCGCCAGCAGTACAAAAACGAGTTATCAGCCATACAGCAGTCCCGGGTTATCGTGAAAGGTTTTATAACCAACCTGCACCTATACAGCGGCGCTGCAGACGTCATAGTCACACGCGCTGGCGCTACCAGCATTGCCGAGTTTGCCGCCCAGCACAAGGCTTGTGTGGTGGTGCCCAACCCACTGCTAACCGGTGGCCACCAGCTCAAGAACGCCAAAGTGCTCGAAGACCATCGTGCCGTTAAATTAGTTAGCGAAGACAAGCTTCGCACCGACGACCACGCCCTGATGCCGGCACTAGTAGAGCTTTTTGACAAGCCAGAACGCGCCAAGGAATTGGGTGAACATTTAGGTAAATTTGCCCAAGCTGATTCTGCCAAACAGTTGGCAATGGTATTATTAGATGTAGCGGGCGAACAGCAATAAAACGCTCATCTACATAATAAACATGGCCTTCAAAAAACGACAATCAAACCAGCCTGCATCGCGCGCCAGGTCACCAGATACCACGCCGCGCGGCCCTGTTTTTTCGTACTATGCTAACCGCTCTGTACGCGCTGGGAGTAGTGCCCGTAGCACCGAAGACTCTACGCCAACTAAGCGGCCTACGTACTTTTTTAAGCGATGGTCCAAGCGTTTGCCCAGTTTGGTGGCTATATTTGCCATCTTGGTCATAACGGTAATATGTTTGCAGTTAGGCAATAACGCCAAGATTGTTACTGTTGGCCCTTCTGACGGCCAAGTATTTATGCGGGACCAGAGTGTGTACCAGGCCGCAGCCAAAAAAGCTTTCACACCGGTTTTGGACAGCAATAAGCTAACAGTCAATGCCAACAAAATTGCAGCTGACCTAGAGCATCAGTTTCCTGAGCTCAAAGCCGTGTCGGTTACGCTGCCATTTATTGGCTCCCAACCAACTGTATATATCCAGCCGGCTACCCCTAAGTTGCTGCTCACAAACCAGAACGGCAGTTATATTATCGATACCGAAGGCCGCGCTCTGCTTAACAGCAGCCAAGTGCCCAATCTCAACACCTTGCATGTACCTGTAGTGACAGATCAGAGTAACCTGTCGGTCCAGCTGGGACAGGTTGCGCTGCCTAGTTCGTCGGTCTCTTTTATAACAGAGGTAGTTGGGCAGCTAAAGGCTAAAGGATTGAGTGTGACCTCTCTGGTGCTACCCCAGGGCACTAGTGAGCTGCAGGCCCACATTAATGGGGTAGGGTATTATGTGCGTTTTAATCTGCATGGCAATGCCAGGGAAGAGGCGGGCGCCTATCTGGCAGTAAAGCAGTACCTGGATAGTAACCACAAGACGCCAGGCAGCTATGTGGATGTGCGGGTAGAGAACAAGGCTTACTACAAGTAACTCCCCACCACTCTTCCCTCTAGTTCGTATTTTGTTCAGTAACGCTGAAACAATTGGTCATTGAAAAAAACTATACAATCATACAAAAACAACAAAAAGTCAAAAAAAACAGTGGAGGGGTAGGAAGAGTGGGGAATACATAAAACAATATCAAAATGCACAAAAAGCAAATACTTTCACGACAAAACTGTGGAAAAGTCAAATTATGTGTACACGACACCTAATGAGCCGTGAAACATAGCCAGCTAAACTACATAAGCAGCCGACCGCATTCGGCATATGTTCGGGTTATTAGGAGTAACAAGCATAGTGAAGGCAGATATTTATATATGTAAAACAAATCAAAAATACCAAAACGTGCAATCAAATACGTTTGGTCAGAAAAGTCCCCTGCAGTAGTGGTATAGTTAATCGTCTTATGTATCTTACTTTAGAGTCGCAAAATATACATTGTGCGACATCTAATGTAGCACTCGCTTTGTTGCTCTGCTACTTGGCTTCTGGCCCCGTTTGGCTTGGTCTTCGCCCGTTTGCTTAGTTGTTTTTAATTACTATTGCCCTGCATGCTACTGCCACCATTCTTTTGGCTTGGCTGTGGCTTCCGGCTTGTGTTGGCCGTTCTCCATGCTCGCCGCTTTGTTCGTATTTTGTATTGATATACGAACACCACAGTCAATTACTATAAACGTTCGCTATTTGTTCAGATAACACATTGCCTACGACGTGACTATAAAAAAGAGCCCTGGATAATCCCAGGGCTCTACAATGTCTGTTCGCTAATTGTTTAAAGGGCATGCCCTACTCTGCTTCGGGCTGTGCGTCTTCGGACAATGTGTAGGTGGCCTTCGCAACGCGCTTAAACTGCGGTTTGCCTTGCAAGTTGAGTAGGATAGTCGTTTCTTTTACAAAACGGCTCTTAAGTACTCGTTTGACGATCTCATCGCGGTGCAATGGCTCGCCGGCTTCACGCAGCACGTCAGAAATAATGTCGGCGACAGTACCCTTCTGGTAGCCCCATTCTTTGAGGGCGTAAATACCACGGCCGATCAACACAAAGCGCTTGTCTTTGATCAGTTCGTTGTGGATGGCTTGGGTGGTAACATCTTTGCGCTTAAAGTCGGACTGCTTAATTGTTTCGGCAATCTCGTTGAAGTGCATGTGCTTGCCGTGCTCTTTTAGGATGACATAGATCTTGTCGCGAATGTTCTTGGGGTTGACCATTGGCCATTTAACTAGGCCCCAGCGGTTATTGAGGGTAGCCAAGTCCTTGGAAATACTAGCTAAAGCACGGGCTTGATCGGCTGACTCGATGCCAGCTTGCTTAGCAATGTCGTTAATCATGCCAGGCTCGCCCATCTTCTTGATAACATCTACGATCTTGGCAACCTTGGCCTTGATGGCCTTTTCGTCGTTAACGCCTAGGACACCAACGCTGTAGTAGAAGTGGTCGTTATCTTCGATAACTACAAGGCTTGGGCACAAAGCAGCAAGAAAGGCGATGCGTGATTGGTCGGTACGGGTGTTCTCGGCAGTCAGGTTAGCGCTTAGCTCGCTGATGCGGGCTAGCTCACCCATCTGATGAAGCTGCTCCAAAAACAGGGCTTCTACGTTTTGGATATGAGACAACTGTCCCTGCTCTGCCAGGGACTTAAGACGGGCAATCACAGATTTTTCTAGCTGACGGACGCGCTCGCGGGTGATACCAAGCAGTTCACCGATCTGTTCCAGCGTTTCTTTGCGGTCAAACAGACCAAAACGGCGAGCTACGATTTCGCGCTCACGTTCCCTTTCTATACTAGTAAGGATGTCTTGGACAAATTGCTCTGTATTGAGCACTGAATTGTTTGACTGGCTCTCTGCCATGGAACGGTTCCCTATCTGTTAACTATCGGACTTTGGTATAATTATAAAACTTATACCCCTAAAAGTCAAATAAACTCTCTATGTAGGTTAATTGTATCACGAATTGGACAGCTAATACGGTTTTCTGTTGTAGAAATATCGCTAGAAAACATGTTGCATAGGATACAAGATTGTGGAAAAGTAGCGAGCCGTATGCCTACTATTATTATAAACTATTTCTTTTTGGCTGTGCGGCGTGCGAACCGTTTGCGGGCTGGGGCTTCGTCGAGGAGTTTTTTGCACTCTTCTTCGGTAAGCTTGGCTGGCTCGGTGCCAGATGGGATTTTGGCGTTCTTTTTGCCATCGGTAATATACGGTCCGTAAGGGCCATTAACCACCTTGATGCCACTCTTGAATTCTTGGATGTACTTGTTGGCGTCTTTTTCGAGTTTAGCCTTGTAGAGCTCGCGGGCTTCGTCTAGGGTGATACTAAAAGGATCGTGCGGCTTAATAGACACAAAAGTCTTGTCTACTTGGATATATGGTCCAAAGCGTCCAATATTGGCCTTGATCTCTTTGCCATCTTCGGTCTGGCCGACGACGCGAGGCAGTTCAAACATGTTCAGGGCCTGCTCCAAGGTCACGTTCTCTAGGGTGGTGCCGGCTGGCAATGGGGCAAAGGCGGGCTTTTCTTCGGATTCGGTCTCGCCGCGCTGCAGCATGGGGCCATAGCGGCCAAAACGTGCAAGGACTGGCTTTTTGGTCTTGGGGTCAATGCCTAATTCGCGGGCTTGGGATACTTCGCTGCGCGAAATACCACCTGCACCCTCGATAAGCGGGTGGAACCCCTTATAGAACTCGGCGATCATCTTGTTCCACTTCTCTTTGCCTTCGGCGACTTTGTCGAACTCTTCTTCGACGTTGGCAGTAAAGTCGTAGTCGACGACGCTCGGGAAGTACTTAACCAAGAAGTCAGTGGTTACGTCAGCTAAGTGGGTTGGTACCAGCTTGCTGCGGTCAGCTCCTGTTATTTCGGTGGTTTCTTCCTCGGCAACTGCGCCATTTACTAGGGTAAGGCTCTGGACTTTGCGCTCGGTACCTTCAAGGTCTTTACGTTCGACATATTCACGGGCCTGGATGGTCGAGATAGTTGGCGCGTACGTGCTTGGGCGGCCAATGCCGAGCTCCTCAAGTTTCTTAACCAACGCGGCCTCAGAGTAGCGCGCTGGCGGCCGTGTAAAGGTCTCGGCGGCGGTCATAGTGCTCATGGTGAGCTGCTGGCCCTTTTCGACGGGTGGCAGAATGGTGTCGTCCTTAACGCCGCCATATACCTTCATAAAACCGTCAAACTTTAGGACTTCGCCCTTGCCGACAAGCTTTTCTGGGCGGGTGCTAATACCAATAGTTACTTCGGTCTTTTCGGTTTGGGCTGGAGCCATTTGGCTGGCCAAGGCACGCTGCCAGATCAGGCTGTAGAGCTTCTTTTGTTGGTCGTCGCCGGTAGCTGCCAGACGGTTGAAGTCGGTAGGACGGATAGCTTCGTGGGCCTCCTGGGCACTTTCGTTCTTGGTCTTGTATTGGCGTACTTGGTGGTAGTTAGCGCCGTATTCTTTGGTGATGAACTCCTCGGCGGCATGGATAGCAAAGCCACTCAATGTAGTGCTGTCGGTACGCATGTAGGTACTCTGACCACTTTCGTACAGGCGCTGCGCCA
This sequence comes from uncultured bacterium, assembly GCA_966427515.1. Lineage (GTDB taxonomy): Bacteria > Patescibacteriota > Saccharimonadia > Saccharimonadales > UBA4665 > JARIHD01. The sequence goes on from CBJLZK010000035.1 coordinate 7,375, forward strand.
GCGTCATAGTCTGCTTAACGCTGTAACCCAAGCGGCGGGCTGCTTCTTGCTGCAGGGTACTAGTGGTAAAAGGCGCGCCAGGGCTGCGGGTGCCTGGCTTGGTAGTAATACCTTCTACTGTAAAGATCGCCTGGGCGGCGGCTTCCAGGAAGGTGCGCGCGTCATCTTGGGTGGGTAGCTTGGTGGCGAGTTCGGCCTTTAGCTCTTGCCC
>CBJLZK010000036.1:0-7492 GCA_966427515.1 uncultured bacterium
AGATAATGGCTCTGGGCCGCCGGAAGCTTAAAGTCGCTATTGTCCATGATTGGCTCGTTGGCGGTGGTGCTGAACGCGTGGTCTACGAACTCCACCAAATGTTCCCCGACGCACCCATCTATACCTCATACTGCACTGACGAATGGCGTCAGCGCCTTGATGGCAAAGTGGTTACTGGGTTCCTGCAAAAAGGCCCTTTCCCTAAACTGCGTAAGTACGTCGGCGTTTTGCGGATCTGGTGGTTTACGCATCTAGATTTTTCGGGCTACGACCTTGTTATTAGTAGTTCAGGCAACGGTGAGGCCAAAGGTATCAAGGTGCCAAAAGGCACCACCCATATCTGTTATTGTCATACACCCACACATTACTATTGGCGACACTATGATCAGTACCTACGTCAACCAGGGTTTGGAGTTTTTGACCCATTAGCCCGGCTAGGTCTGCGCATGTTGGTGGGCCCGCTGCGCCGCTGGGACCTTAAGGCATCAAAACGCCCTGACTTTTTTGTAGCAAACTCTACGCACATCCAGCACGACATCAAGCAGTATTACGGCCGCGACTCGGTTGTGATCCATCCCCCTATTGATGTCGCACGTTTTGCTGATGCGCATCAAGGCAAGCGCCAGGGTTATGTCACTATGAGCCGCCTAGCGCCTGCCAAACGTATGGACATCGTAATCGAAGCGTGCAACCAGTTGCAGCTGCCACTGACAGTAATCGGCCGTGGCCCAGACCTGGAACGCTTGCAACGTCTCGCAGGACCCACCGTCACATTCCTATCCAATGTTACCGACGAACAAATGCCAGATAAGCTTAGCTCTGCCAAAGCCTTCCTGTTTGCTAGTTTTGATGACTTTGGGGTAGCCCCCGTCGAAGCCATGGCAGCTGGCACGCCGGTTATCGCCTATAAAGCCGGTGGTGCCCTTGATTACGTCATCGAAGGCAAGACCGGACATTTCTTTGATGAGCAAACTCCCGAATCTCTTGGCCAGGCCATTACCGAAAGCCAGGCCATAAAGTTCGATGCCAAGCGCATCCAGCAACACGCAGAAGATTTTTCATCTACTTCCTTTACTCACAAATTAGCTGATCTGATTAATCATGTAATGTAACAATACGGAGGATACAAATATGTGTGGCATCGTAGGATATATAGGCAACAAACATAACGGCGTAGAGCTGGTCCTTGACGGTTTACAATCATTGGAATATCGCGGCTACGATTCTGCGGGTGTAGCTTATATTGATCCAAAGCAAGGTGGTCATATTGCCAAACAGGTAGGGCAAGTAGCTAATGTCCGCAAGACGCTAACTGACGGCTTAGCCCAAAAGAGTCCGCTTGCGATTGGACATACCCGTTGGGCTACGCACGGCAGCCCCAGCATCAAGAACGCCCACCCTCACTTTAATACCGACAAAACTATTTATGTGGTACATAACGGCATCATCGAAAACTACGCGCTACTTCGTGAACGCCTAGAAAAAGCTGGCTATGTCTTTGTCTCACAGACCGACACCGAGGTCATTCCGCACCTCATCGACTATCATTACAAAAAGACCAAGAACTTCAAGAAAGCTTTCGAGACCGCCCTGGAGGAGCTAGAAGGTGCCTACGCCATCGCCGCCTTCACTACCTTTGAGCCAGACACGTTATTTGCAGCCCGCCTGAGTAGCCCATTGGTTCTAGGCATCTGTGAAGAAGAGTACATTATTGCCTCTGATCCAACTGCCGTTATGGAATACACCAAGGAAGTACTTTATCTCGAGGATTACGAGATGGCAGTACTCAAGCCTGATGGTTATTCCATCAAGAATATCAGGCATGCCAAAGAAGTCAGCCGCAAAAGCGAGACCTTAACGTTTGACACTTCGGCAGTCGGCAAAGGCCATTTTGCGCACTTTATGCTCAAAGAAATGCATGAGGTACCCGACACAGTTAGGGCTGCCATCCGTGGCCGTATCAGGCTCGAGGATGCTACCGTTAAGCTTGGTGGCCTAGAAAACGTCGAACAACAGCTCAAGCATATTGAACGCATCGTGATCGTTGCCTGTGGCACCTCGTACTATGCTGGTTTGGTAGGTGAATACCTTATCGAAGAGCTAGCAGGTATTCCTGTGGAGGTCCAGTTAGCTTCTGAGTTCAAATACCGTACCGAACCCCTGACCCGTAGCACCGCCATCCTGGCCTTGTCGCAGTCCGGTGAAACCGCCGATACGATTGCTGCACTCAAAAAGGTGGATGGCCACGGCATTTTGCGCTTGGGCATCGTCAATGCTGTCGGTTCTACTATTGCCAGGCTTACTGATGCTGGTGTGTACTTGCACGCCGGCCCCGAACAAGCCGTAGCATCTACCAAGGCATTCATTGCCCAGGTGACAGTCCTAACCCTAATTGCCCTTAACCTCAGCAAAAACACCGGTTCCACTAAATTATTCGAGCCAATCCTGAACGAACTTGCCAGCCTGCCCGAAAAGGCCGAGCTGATACTTAACGAAGCCGAACACATCAAAACACTGGCTAAGAGGTACGCCCACTACCGCGACTTCTTGTACATCGGCCGCCGCTACGAATACCCTTGCGCATTAGAAGGTGCACTAAAGCTAAAGGAAATCTCATACATCCACGCCGAAGGTTATGCTGCCGGCGAAATGAAGCATGGTCCACTGGCGATGATCGACGAAAACTTCCCCACCTTCGCCATTGCGTGTGATTCACCACTCCTAGAAAAAACCTACTCCAACATCGAGGAGATCAGGGCTCGCAAGGGGCCAGTCATCGCCATTGCCACCCGCGGCAACAGCCAGATCCAGGAGCTAGCAGATGACGTCATCTTTATCCCTAAGACCATGGAGCAAACCCAAGCCCAGCTGGTGGCACTTGCCGAGCAGCTCTTTGCCTATTATGTAGCTGTCGAGAAGGGCTACAATGTGGACAGGCCACGCAACCTCGCTAAATCTGTTACTGTCGAATAATAAAAGGTAGCAATCAAAAACGGCAGCCCTTACGGCTGCCGTTTTATTGTGGCTACGCGCCTTTTACGAAACGTTAATGATCGCTTCAACTACAAGCGCCGTTTCTTCCCACTTACTAATTTCCATGCAATCGATGCCAAAAGCCTTTACTGGGTAATCGTTGCCGCCTTCTTTTAGACGGTCACCAATAAACAGGATTTCGCTTTTGCCGATTTCGAGCATGTCCATTAATTTGCGCATGCCATAGGCTTTGTCGATGCCCGGTTTTGTGATGTCAATAGATGTTACACCACCAACCCTAACTTCAAATTCAGGGATTAATTCGGCTACGTAATCGCGGATGGCGTTTTTCTTCTTGTTGCTTGGATCCCATTCTTCCTTAAGGCGGACGCCTTCCATGCCTAGATGGTCAACAATATCTTGGCCTAAGGCTGACCATGTGATCTGACTCCCACGGTCTTCAAGGGTTTCGCCGTAGGTCTTTTTCTCGACATAGCCAAGCTTTTCGACGCCTTCCATCAGAGCCTTTTTGATCTTCTCTTTTTCGGCATCGGTAAAGTCTTCGGCGTAGACCTTTTCCCAGTCCTTTTTGGCAGCGTCATACTTCATATAGCGCGTACCGCAGGTAGGCATCAGATGCAGCCGCTCCAGACGGGTAGGGTCCGCTTGCAGGCCGCTCAGCAACTGCTTCTCGAACTGGCCAAACTTACCACCCGAGATTACGCATACATGGTACTTATCGAGTAGCTGGTCGAGCAATTCACCCATACGGTCAGGCAATGGTGATTTACTTGGTGCAAGCGTACCATCAAGGTCAAACGCAATTACTTTTCGTAGCATTACAAGTACTCCTTCTCGGCGCGCTCCTTAAGCTTAGCCTGAATCTCTTTAATCTTCTCGATCTTATCCTTTGGGATAACCAATAGGATGTCTTCGGTATCAATGATCACCAAGTCTTCAACGCCGGCGACAGCTACAAGCTTCTTTTCGTCGCTAGTTTTAATGAGCGAGCCGGTAGTATCGACGGTCACAACATGGCCGTCCTCGTAGTTTCCGGTGTCTTCGCCATCAACAAAGAATTCGTATACCGAACCCCAAGTACCGATATCGGTCCATTTGAATGGCAACAGAATGATGCGGGCGTCGCCCTCTTCCATGACATGTTTGGTTACTTCCTCTGTGGCGCCCTTTTCCATGGCTTCGTAGATCTCTTCGATAGCAGCATCTTCGCCGGGCTTGTCTAGCACGTCCTTAATCTTCATTAGCGCTTCGTACCAATCTGGACGGTATTTCTTGTAGGCATCAAGCATTTGCTCCGGGTACCAGCAAGAATGGTTGCAGTGCGTCACAATGTGGAAGTTCTCGATCAGTTCCTTGGTCTCGCGATAGCTCGACTTGCGGCCCAGGAAATCCTCAACTTCGTAGATCTCACCCTTAGCACCCTTGACCTTGTCGCCAAGCTGCAGATAGTCAACGCCCATGTTGGGCTCGGTAGCCTTAAGACCGCCAGTGACGTACTTTTTGTCGCGTTCTACCAACTTACCGGCCTCTTCGATCATATCCAAAAAGGCTTCTTCTGGCTTGCGCACGCAGTCTGCCTGGACCACAAAGAATGGCTCATCAGGGTAGTAAACACTTAACTTTAAAAAGGCCAGACCTTCACCAGGACCACGGTCCTTGGCAACGTCTGGCTCGATAATATAATTCTTTAGAGGAATCTGTGGCGACTGCTCGGAGATATACTTGATAAACTTGCGTTTAGTCGAAATAAAAATATCTTCGGGTGTAAACCGCTTGAGCAGCGTGTTGATAGTTTCTGCATACAAGGAGTTATCGCCCACAACCGGCTGGAACTGTTTAGGTTTTGTCTCCCGCGAGTATGGCCATAGCTTGGTCCCCTGGCCACCAGCGGTAACGATAATTTTCATATATGCTCCCTCTTGGTTAACAAACCTGATATATAATCTGGACAATTATATGCTACATAATAGCAGACCGCTTACCAACAAAACGTTGTGCTTTTCTTCACCAGTATTGTAAATAGCTCGTATCTGTTGTAAAGTAACCATAACAGGTATAAAATAAAAATATGTACGCACGGCAGAAAATCAAAAGCAAGCCCTTTTGGCGACCCCGAAATTTTGTTTTGGCGGGACTGATTTTGGTCGTGCTGGCATGTGGTATGGTCGGTGCCCTAGAATACACAAACACTACCTACTGGTTCCACAAACGACCCGTTACACACGAAACGCAAAAGAACACGCCCACCCGCACTATCGACGCTAACACCAAGGGCGGGAATACCCCAACTTCAACCAGCGGCACATCTAATACGCAAACAAATAACCAGACCACGCCGCAACAAGATACCAAGACCGAGACTCCAACGTCTAGTAGCGCAACTCTTGTAGCGCCATCAGGTAACTTTGTTAACTCCCACCATGTTGCAGCAAACTCAGCTCCCAATACCCAACAATCAACTTGCGTTACCACTCCGGGGGCAACTTGTGAAATTATCTTTACGAGCGGTTCAGTTACCAAGTCACTCGGCGTCCAGACCACCGACCCTGGTGGCGCCGCCTACTGGACCTGGTCACCCCAAAGCGCTGGGTTAACCGTTGGTACCTGGAAAATTACTGCCAAGGCTGTACTCGGTAATCAAACCAAGACAGCTGTAGATGCTAACAACTTAGAGGTAAACTAGTGAAATTAAAAGCCTTTATCATTGGTGCAGCCGCCGCAATCGCGATGGTATTTATTCAATCTGGTACTGCATCGGCGGCCTTTGTGGCCAACCGCCTGATTGATGACGGCATCTTTAATAATGTCGGCAGCATGTCAGCCAGCCAAATTGACAGCTTTCTGAACGCCCACGGTAGCTGCTTAAGCCCTAACAGCGGCTTTAGCGCGCCAGACCCAACCGGCTACAACCCCACCCAGGGATTTATATACGGCGGCAATGTTAGCGCCGGTACCGTAATCGCTCATGCCTCACAAGCTTATGGTCTTAACCCGCAAGTACTGCTAGCCACCCTTCAAAAGGAGCAAAGCCTAATTACTACCGGCTCTTGTAGTACTTTGGCCATTGCGGCATCTGTTGGCTATGCCTGTCCTGATGGTGGTACCACTTATAATTATTCTGGTGTGAATATTTACACCCGCAATGGCGTCACATATACCTCTGTTAATGGCACCTGCGTTAACAATCCTATTAAGGTTGGCTTTTCCCAGCAAATCATCCGTGCCGCTTGGCTACTCAAGTTTGGGCAGCAACGCTCACTTGGCAATATTAGCTGGGCTGTAATAACCGGCAATTGGGACAACTCGGATGACCCTCAGAGCTGCTACGGCGGGCCCGTTACCGAAGGCTACCGTCAAGTATGCCCCAGCGGCCCTACCGTCTACTACGATGGCCTTACCACTATCGACGGCACTTCAGTCCATATGAACACCGGTGGTACGGCCGCCCTTTACTGGTACACGCCACACTTCAATGGTAACCAAAACTTTGTAAGTATTTTTGAGACCTGGTTTGGCTCATCCATAGTGCCTAATTACACATGGCAGGAGGTTGGCCAGTACGTCTATACCGATCAGACTAAGACCACAGGGACAACAACCTACAACTTATTACCGGGCCAGCGTGTCTACATTGGCTTTAAGGTCAAGAACACGAGCGCCTATACTTGGTACAACTCTGGCTCATTCCCTGTCTATGCCGGCACGACCCATTGGCTGGACCACAGCAGTATGTTCTGTGACAGTACTTGGGTTAGCTGTAACCGCCCGGCGCTTATGCAAGAAGCCAGTGTCGCTCCTGGCGGGATAGCTACCTTTGAATTCTGGTATAAGGCACCGAGTACACCTGGGCACTATCGTGAATGGTTCGATATGGTAGCCAATGGTCAAGCCTGGTTCCCTGACAATGGCCTCAACTTTGATACTACGGTTTCGCCACCGACATATAGCTGGCAACCTATCGGACAATATGCCTACACTGACCAGACATTAACGACACCTATGTCTACTGCCAATTTGCAGCCAGGCCAACGCGTCTTCGTCGGCATTAAGGCCCTCAATACCGGCAATATGCCCTGGACAAATAGCGGCGCTAACCCCGTAGACCTCGGTACAGTACGCAATATTGATCGTGCAAGTATCTACTATGATTCATCCTGGTTGGGCACAAACAGACCGGCACGTCTGGTTGAGTCTCAGGTACTACCTGGACAAGTAGGCACCTTTGGGTTCTGGCTAACTGCCAAAAATACGCCTGGCGTTCATGTTGAATATTTTGCCCCGGTCGTCGAAGGAGTAACATGGATGAATGATACCGGCTTTAACTTCTACACTAGTGTAATAAACACCAATTACTCCTGGCAGCTTGTTGGCGAGTATGCTTACACTGACCAGACTAAGACCGTTGGCAGATCAACCGTAGGCCTTAACCCCGGCGACCGTGTATACGTCGGCTTCGTAGCCAAGAATACCGGTAACGTCACCTGGACAAATAGTGGTA
>CBJLZK010000037.1:0-7240 GCA_966427515.1 uncultured bacterium
GTGGGTATTAGCGGGCATGGCCATAGCTCTAACGACGGCGCTGCCCAAACCCAAGAAAACAAGCAAGGGCAAGGCTCGAGCTAAGCTAGCGTCCTAGCAATCTTTTCAAAAACAGAATCAGCAACTTCGTCCCAGTTAAACTTTGCTACTTGCTTCTTGGCGCTTGCATGGAGTTCTTTTTGCAGCTTGTCGTTTTCTAGAATACTACTCAGGACTTTGCAAATGCTTGGGATGCTTGTTGGGTCAAAGTAGCGTGCGGCCTCACCTGCTACTTCATGGAATACGGCGATATCACTAATCGCACAGGGGCAGCCATAGCTCATGGCTTCAAGGATTGGCATACCAAAGCCCTCGTAGCTGCTAGGACTGACGTAGATGGTGGCACTTTGGTATAACGCAGCCCGGGCTTCGTCGGTAATATATCCCAGGTGTACGACGTCCAGGCCTTCTGTTCTGGCCTGGCTTATTTTGTCGATTTCGGCCTGGCAATTCCAGCCGGTCCGCCCTGCTACTACCAGTGAATATTGCTTGCGCAGGGCCGATGGCAGCTGTGCATAGGCGTCGATTAGGCTTACTAAGTTTTTACGGGGTTCAATCGTGCTTAAAAACAGCATGAATGGCTTAGTGATGCCAAGCGTCTCTAGCTGTTTATCGATTTCTGATTTAGGTAATAGTTGGGGTTTTTCTGGCGGGATCGGTGTTACTAGTACTTCATCGTGGCCCATGTGGTATTGTTGCTCGATTTTCTTCTTGCTGAACTCAGAGACGGTAATAACGAACTTGGAACGCTTAATTTGCTGGGGGATAAACCGCGTCAGATCGTTGCGGTTTTTGACTGCCACATATTCCGGAATGTCGATATAAGTTAGGTCGTGTACCACAGGGGCGGCTGGTGTTTTGTAAAGGCTGGGATAGCCCAAGAAGTTACCGAACAGTACAAAGTCAGCCCGCTCCTTGGTAAGCAGCTCCAAAGGGATCTCAATGCCAAAACGGCGGAGCTGGTAGATGACTTTACTGGGTATAAAGCGGACTGGCCTGTATCGGATATTCTTAGCATGCGGAAAGTGGCCGGTGTTACGCCTGCCTAGGAAGTTGTAGTAAAAGCCAACCAGCTCAATATCCTCTGGATACCGCTCTGCAAGTTGGGTGATCAAGCGTTCGATATAGTAAGCGACACCCGTTTTATTGACGAGTAGCGGACTGGCATCAAAGGCAATTTTGATTGGTTTTTTCATGATTATTCTCATCTAATAGTATAATGGCAAACAGTAATGGATATGCTCAAAAAAATCAAAAGTCGTTATCGCTACTCGATAATTCTGCTTCGGCAGATGGTCATAACGGATTTCAAGCTCCGTTATCAGGGGTCGGCACTTGGCTATGTATGGTCTTTGCTGCGCCCACTCTTCTTGTTTGTAATCTTGTACATGGTGTTCGTAAAGTTCATGCGTCTGGGCAGCAACGTGCCACACTTTCCGGTTTACCTGCTGATGGGCATTGTACTTTGGAACTTTTTTGCCGAAATTACGTCAACCTGCGTGAGTGCAATTGTTGGCCGCGGTGACTTAATCCGTAAGTTGAATTTCCCTAAGTATGTCATCATTGTATCTACGGCTTTTTCGGCGCTTATAAACCTACTGCTTAACAGCCTAGTTATTGCCGCCTTTATGTTTATTAACCATGTTGATTTCACCTGGGGTATTATTTGGACGCCACTGTTTGTGCTTGAGTTGTTTGTATTTGCCTTGTCACTAGGTTTTATCCTAAGTGCTATTTATGTAAAGCTTCGTGACGTTAATTATATTTGGGAAGTAGTATTGCAAGCCTTGTTTTACGCGACGCCAATTATCTACCCGCTGACAATGGTTACTGACCGCTGGCCATGGGCTGCCAAAATCCTGTTGCTAAGCCCTATTGCCCAGTCGATCCAAGACATCCGCCACCTTGCAATTACGAAGCAGGCGACCACACTGAACATGTTGGTCCACCACTGGTATATTACTGCTATCCCGTTCGCTATCGTGCTCGTGGTGCTGGCCTTCGCCGTGGTGTTATTCAAGAAGCTTTCGCCACACTTTGCGGAGGAGGTTTAGATGTCGGAACAAGATTACGCAATTATCGTCGATGGAGTACATAAGAACTTTGTGCTGCCTCATGAGCGCTCGCAATCGGTCAAACAGGCTTTTACTGGCATGTTCCGTAAGCACGACCGTAGCGCTGAGACCCAACACGCCCTGGATGGTATAGACTTTAAGATCAAAAAGGGTGAATTCTTTGGTGTAGTTGGCCGTAATGGTAGCGGTAAGAGTACCCTGCTAAAGATCCTAGCCGGCATTTACCAGCCTACCAAAGGTAAAGTGGCCGTTAACGGCAACTTAGTGCCATTTATTGAGCTCGGTGTTGGCTTTAACCCAGAGCTAACTGGTCGTGAAAACGTGCACCTTAACTGTGCTTTGCTTGGTTTTTCGCCACGCGAAGTCAACAAGATGTATGACGATATTGTGGCTTTTGCTGAGCTCGAGCGTTTTATGGATCAGAAGCTCAAAAACTACTCGTCGGGTATGCAGGTGCGCCTGGCGTTTTCGGTGGCTATTATGGCCGAAGCCGAGATTTTGCTGGTTGATGAAGTACTTGCCGTGGGCGATGCTGACTTCCAGCGCAAATGTTTCGACTACTTTAAATCACTCAAGAAACACAAGAAGACCGTAGTCTTTGTGACTCATGACATGAGTGCCGTCCGTGAATATTGTGACCGTGCTATTCTGATTGACCGCAGCAAGCTAGTGGCCGAGGGCTCTGCGGAAGACATCGCCGAGCGCTATACCCGTCTATTTGTCGAAGAAGAAGCGAACAAAGAGGAGGCCGATGACCACACTAAGGGTGGGGAGCGCTGGGGTGATGGCACAGTTTCTATTGATTACGTACGCCCTACAAAGAAACTACTGACAGCTGACGACGCAGAGCTTGTTGTAGAAGTAGCTTTTACTGCCAAAAAAGATGTTGAAGCGCCAGTGGTGGGCTTCTCGGTTAAAGATTCTGCCGACAATGCCCTGTTCGGGACTAATACCCGTATCAAAAAGCTCAAAATTGGTGACATGAAGCAGGGTGAGACTCGCACAATCGTATGGAAAGCGCCCAACATAATGGCAGACGGCAAACATTTTGTGAACGCGACGATTGAACACGATGACGGCATCTCTGTGTGTGATTGGTGGAATGAAGCAGCTACTTTTGGCGTTCATAAATCTGAGCGAACCGCTTATACGATCACTCCTCCAATTTCTGTAAATATTGAAACAAAAGAATGACATCCAAGCGGACAGTAAATCCATCGCAGGGTGGTATAATTAACCCGACATAGAGCTAAGGTTCGGGAGTTAGAGTTAATACAAGATGATAGTGATTTTTTATGGCACCAGCGCTGAACTTATCAAGATGCTGGGGATTACTAAACATGTGCCCCGTTCGGAGCAATTCTTAATCTGTACGGCGCAGCATCGTGAAGGTCTTGCCAAATTACATCCCCAGTTAGGGATTGAGCCGGACCTTTATTTGACTCATGGATGGCGTGGCAAAGACGTTGCCACCATGAAGCAGATGCTCGGCTCCATGCTAAAAGCTCACGGTACTTTTGCTGCTAAATTCTGGAGTATCAAAAAGAAAATCAGACAGCACGACCAAGCCCATGGTACCAAGAGCATTGCCCTGGTCCATGGCGACACACTGACAACAGTAGTTGGTTCATACCTTGGGCCTATCCTGGGTCTAAAAGTAGCCCATGTCGAAGCAGGTTTACGCAGCGGCACCTGGAAAAACCCTTTCCCAGAAGAATTGGATCGCCGTATTGCGGCTAAGTTTGCCCGGGTCCACTTTGCTCCAAATGACACTGCCGAAGCTAACCTTCGCCGTGAAAAGGTTAGAGGCAAGATTATAAACACACAGTTCAACACTGCCAAAGACGCAATCGAAATGTCGCAGCAGTTTGTGAGCGAAGAGTTCGCTAAGCTTAAACTACCTAAGCATTATTGTTTGGTGTTGCTACACAGGACTGAACTGCTCGAGAACAAGTCAGACCTCGAGGCCATTCTGAAGGTGATTAACCACCATGCCTCACCTGAAACACCCGTAGTATTCACCGAACACACTACTACCAAAGAAAAGATCCATACTAACGGCTTCGACCATTACCTCAAAAAGGACGGCCTGATAGTTATTCCTAAGCAGCCCTACTTTGACTTTATGGCTATTGTAAGTAACGCCGATTATATCGTAACTGATGGCGGGGGCTTGCAAGAAGATGCTTACTTCTTTGGCATTCCAACCATTGTGCACCGTCAGACAACAGAGCGCGAAGAGGGTATCGGCCACAATGCCGAACTATCGCATATGGATACTGACAAGGTGGCAGCTTTTCTGGAAAACCATCCTGACAAGAGCGAATTTGCTAAGCTTCGCCATAATGTCTCACCATCGATAATCGTAGTCGATTGGCTGCTCGAACATAAGTACATTGATAAAAAGGTCTAGACATGCCAGAGCGACGGAATGAATTCGGTGGGGTTATTGCTCTTACGACTGCCGGAGACTATATCCTGCAGCTGCGTGATGACAACCCGAATATCGCCGACCCCGGTAAGTTCTCCATTTTCGCCGGCCGGTTGTTGCTTAACGAAACGCCCGAAGATGGAGCGGCGCGCGAATTTGAAGAAGAAACAACCATTCGCCGTTCAGATCTTGTTTACTACCGCACCTTCGAGAAAGATCCGGTGCGCCATGGTGCGGCAGGCACGTGCCACGTGTATGTGGCCAACAATGTAGATCTGGCGCAGGTCCATATTCAGGAGGGCCAAGGGGCTAGAGTGGCTTCGTTCGCAGATCTCACACCAGAGAACACAGCCCTGATAAGCTACGACATTTTGAAGCAGTTCGAAGCAGATCGTTCGCAGGTTAACTAGCTATTCTTTGGCTTGGTGGGCTCGGTAATTTCACGGATGACGTATAATGGGCGGTTCCGTGCTTCGCTGTAGATATTTGCCAAATAGATTCCCTGGATACCTTGCCCAATCAGCATTAAGCTGGTCATTATCATAATAAAGATGGCAAGGTAAGCTGAGGCGGTGAAACCTAAGCGCCATGGGTCATCAAAAACAAGCTGTTCAATCACCATAAAGCTGCCAATTAGAATACCCAGCGCTAACGTCGCTGAGCCAATGAATGCCGAAAAGTGCAAAGGGCGCATTGAGTTTGTGGTTAGCCCGTCGACAGCTAGTTTAAAAAGCTTTTGGAAGCTGTAAGCGGCCTCACCCTCGCGGCGCGGATCCGCTTCAAAGTCGACATATGTGTGAGGGAAACCGAGCCAGTTTATAAGTGAGCGAGTTACGCGATTGTGGTCCTGCAGCCGGCGAAAAGCTTCGATGACACGACGGTCAATCAAACGGAAATCGGTGTCGCCCTGGGCTTCTTCTTGAGCCTGGATAGACTTAAGTAGGCGGTGATATAGGGCAGAGCCGACGTTTTTAACTAAACCAGCCTTTTCGTTGCTGGTACGGCGGCCAATGACAATGTCATTGCCGGCCTTCCAGCTATCAATAAATTTGGGTAGGAGGCGAGCTGGGTGCTGGCCGTCGCAGTCCAGGATAATAGCGGCGTCACCGACACATTCCAAAATACCAGCCGTTGTCGCTGCTTCTTTACCGAAGTTGCGGCTAAAGTCTATGAGCCGTACGCGTTTGTCCTTTTTTTGCAGTTTACGGATGACAGCTAATGAGTCGTCGCGGCTCCCATCATTTACAAAGATAAATTCTAAAACTTGATCGTCAATTACATTGACAATATCAGAGTGGATGCTAGAAATGTTTGCGCTTTCGTTATGAACTGGGATAATAACTGAAAGGGTTTGCGACTTTTTCATATCTCTCCAACTAAAATTCTAGGATGATTATAGCATGAAACAAAAGCTGAACTATTACATGGAAAATTTGAAGAAAAGCAAAGTGCATGGATTTATTGCTCGTTATCCGCGCAAGGTAGAGTTTGGCTTAGTCAGTATTTTCTTCGGAGCTTTAGCTGCTCTGTTTATGGGGCCTATTTTGTTCCATTTTGGGAGTGCGGTGCATGGTTTTTGGGGAGATGGCACCGGTGGTCTGATTTGGATAAACACCTTACATCTGCCGCCTTTTGGGGGCGAAAGTCATGCTGTAATATATCCCTTTGGCGAAAACCTCTTTCGGCCGGATATGATTACGGCGGCATTATTTGTGCTGCCGTTCTGGGTTATTGCTAAAATAATCGGCGCAATTGCTACTTGGAACCTAGTGATCTTTATTTCATTCTGGCTTGCTGGGGTTAGCATGTATTATCTCGTAAAGCGTTTGACGCGAAGCAAGCCTGCTGCTTTGTGGGCTGGGGTCGCCTTTGCCTTCTTGCCGATGCACCAGTACAAGGCTTTCGGCCATATTGCCTACGAGCTGACATTTATTTTTGTGTTTGTCCTTTGGCAGGTCCTAAACTTCATGGAAAAGCCGTCCAGGCGCAACGCGGTATTGCTGGGGTTAATGTTTACGATACCCTTTTACATTGACGGGTATTATGTCTTATTCGCACTTATTTTGGTGGGCGTGCCTTTGCTGTTTATGCTTGCTAAAAGGCTCTGGCGGCTTAATAAACAAACGCTCGATGAGCTTAAGTCGTTCATGGGAAGTCTGGCAATTTTCTTGGGAACAAGTATCGTTGCGCTACTGCCTGTCATTTACTTTAAGTTAGTTTACGGTGCTCAAATTTCGGCAGGGCTGACAATGGCCCGCGGGGACTTTATGAGCAATGTAATGGTTTATACAGCCAGGTGGTATGACTATGTTCTGCCGATCGAAACTCATCCTGTATTTGGAAAATGGGTTACGAGCTTTCGTGCTACTCATAATCACGGCTCAAACACTTCTGAGCAGACACTATATCTGGGGGTAGTTGTTGTCGCTCTGGCAGCTTGGACCGCTTATTACTTCTTTAAGCGGCGCGAGACGGCCGCTCTAAAGAAGAAGACGTCGGTTAAGCCAGAAACCATTCTTATGTTATTGCTGGTAGCCTTTGTAGCTTTTGCCATTACCTTGCCGCCATATTTTCATCTTATGGGGCATCGCGTGCCGCTGCCATCAGGGGTCTTGTCAGTATTCGTACATTATTGGCGGGTCTATGCGCGCTGGGTGATTATTATTCAGTTGCTTTTAGTTGTGGTTGGGTCAGT
>CBJLZK010000038.1:0-7181 GCA_966427515.1 uncultured bacterium
AGACCCGGATTGTCTCGGCAGCTATGGCGTATCCGCTATATGTGGGCATGGCCAGCCTTAAGGAGACTGTGGGCGTGGTTAACGCCGTGGAGCGCGACCTGTTGTATGAAGGTGGTATTATCGCCACTACTACCGAAAACAGCACGCAGCAGTGGGAGGGCGGTGAACGGCCTGACCCAGATGAAGACCCCGAAATTACCGCTAAGCGTCGTAGCAAAAATGTTTGGGCTCCACCAAACTGGGCATACGTGCGTGGTGTGGCTCGTATGGCGCACAAGCTTATGTCTGAATCAGTCGACTTTGACCCCGAGATGTACGAATGGTTGCTGCAGCGGGCCGAAACTGCCCAGAAGGCATACATGCATGGTGTGCAAATTGCTTTTAACACACACAGGATTGTCCCCGAAAAACACCGTGGCGATAACCCACACGTACTAGCTAACGGCGGTGAGTACGCCCTGGTAAAGGTCTTAGCTATGCCAAGCGAAACCTGGCGTGCCATGAAGAAGCTCAATGTCCGGGATGCTAAGGACCATTTGCCACGTCACAAGCAACCAGCAGGCCTGATGCCTAGCCTTAATTAAGCGTGCATTGCTCTGATCTGACAGATATAGTAGTATTATCTCTAGGCTAGAAATGTGGCGCCTTGGCGGAGTGGTTACGCAGAGGTCTGCAAAACCTTTTACACCGGTTCAATTCCGGTAGGCGCCTCCAATCTAGACTACGCGCGGGTGCTGGAATTGGTAGACAGTGCTGACTTAAAATCAGTTGCCCGAAAGGGCGTGCGGGTTCAAGTCCCGCCCCGCGCACCAACTAAAGAGGACCACTAATGTGGTCTTTTTTAGTTTCTAAGCTTGTAGCTCCAAATCGGCCCAACATAGATAATGATCGGTCTGGGTGTGTTCAATGCCGGCATCTGTCACATGCCACTCCGGGCTAAATAAGATATGGTCGGGGTGGCTGCCATGCGGCTTGGTGGGCTCGTCGGGCAAGGCTTCTTGCAACTGGCGGGATTTCAGTAGTGACGGTAAGGTCCAGCCTAAGTTATGCATATTAAAGTCAGCGGCAAAGATTAGCGGCCCGCCCAATTCTTTGGTCAGCAAACTATCAATAGCTTGCGCCAGCGAGTGTCCTTCGCCGGCCTCGTATTCCAGCCCAAAAGCGCCCAACGGTTCGGTGTGCACATTGGCGATAGTAAAACCTCCGAACGATACGGTTTGGGCGTAGCGGTCGTATGGCGGCACCACCCGTCCATTGTGCTTAAAGCGTAGTTCGAAGGTAGGGTGGGGCAGCAGTATAGGCTGGGGGTTAGAAAAAGGCTGCTTAGAGATAATTGCTGTGGTCAGCTGGTAGTCGTGGTCAATATGCGAAGGGCAGCCGCGCGTTTCGGCGCAATAAGGCATGTTTAGCATGCCAGCCAGGTGCTCAGATAACGAATCACCGGGTTTGGCTTCTGATTCCTGCAAACAGATAACGTTGGGGTTAAGCTTATGTAATTGCCCTGCAAAGTAATCAAGTTCGGCTTGTTCGCTGTAGTCAAAGCGGTCCAGCGAGAGCATCCTGCGGGCGGCAGCAATATTCCAGGTAGCGATGCGTATTTTCATGTCCCAAGCTTAGCATGGTCGATTGTTTTATCGCTTGAAATCGGCAGGCTAAATCGCTTATGCTGAGCCTAAACAATGTTAAAAGCCTAGGAGGGTTCATGACAGAGGAGAAGACCGGTTTCTGGAAATGGCTGCCGCTGGCCGTGATCGTGTTGGCGCTGTTCATTATCGTGCTGGACACGACCATTATTAACGTCTCGATGAAGGCGATTATCGAAGACCTGCACGCCGATCTTAAATCGATCCAGTGGGTGATCACAGGTTATGCCTTAATGCTAGCGGCCTTTACCATCACCGGTGGCCGTTTGGGTGACATCTTTGGGCGTAAGCGGATGTTTATGGTCGGTGCTGTCGTGTTTGCCCTGGGATCGCTGCTGGCCAGCCAGGCCCATTCACAGCCAGAATTACTGGCCAGCGTGGCGCTGGTAGAAGGTTCTGGTGCGGCCATGATGATGCCTTCCACGGCAGCTCTGATTTTGTCGGAATACAGGGGTAAAGAGCGTGCTATCGCCTTTGGTATGTTCGGAGCTGTGGCTGGTACTGCTGCAACCGTAGGACCGCTGCTGGGCGGCTTTTTGACTACCAACTACAGCTGGCGGTGGAACTACCTGATCAACCCCTTTGTGGTGCTTGTTTTACTAGTTGGCAGCCGCTTTTTGCATGAATCGCATGAGCGCCATCCGCACCGCCCAGACATCACCAGTATTGCGCTTTCGGCACTGGGCTTGGGCGGCATCGTGTATGGCATTATCGAGTCTTCTACGTATGGCTGGCTGCAGTCCAAGACAGATTACGAAATCTTTGGCAACAAATACCACTTGGGCGGCATTTCTATTACGGTCTTTGCTGTTTTGATTGGTTTGTTCTTTTTGCAGCAATTCCTGGCCCGCCAGGCTAAGTTAACCCGCAAAGAGGGCAAGACGCCGCTGGTATCTCTCGGCATCTTTAAGAATCGCCAATTTATGGCTGGCACTACTGTTACGATGATCGTAGCTATGACCCAGTTTGGTTTTATCTTTATCTTGCCGATCTTCTTGCAGGGTATGTTGGGCAAGGATGCCTTCCATACGGGTTTGTCGCTATTGCCGTTCTCGCTAAGCGTGATGGTAGCAGGGCCGCTCTCTGGTATTTTGGTAGGTAAGTTTAATGTTGCGCCAAAACTGATGATCCAGCTAGGGCTGATAGTTTCGGTAGCGGGGTCAATATTACTGCGCCAGGAGTTTTCGGATGTGGCCACGGCTACGACGATTATGCCAGGCCAGGTACTGTTTGCTATTGGCTTTGGGCTGGCATTCTCGCAGCTGGCTAACTTGACGCTGTCGGCGGTGTCGGTACAGCAGGCAGGTGAAGCTTCGGGGCTTAACAACACCTTTAGGCAGGTGGGGTCTAGCTTGGGGCAGGCTTTGATTGGAGCGTTGCTTATCTCAGCCTTGGCTACACAGCTCAACAAAGATGTCACAGCGAGCACGGTTTTGCCAGATGATATCAAGCCGAATGTTGCCACCATGGCCGCAGCCTCGGCCGAAAGCCTGGGGACCCAAGGCAACGGATCTGGCCAAACAGTGCCACCAACGGTTTCGGATGAAATCACGCGCATCAAAAACGACGCGATTATCAAGGGCGTGCGTACTGGCCTGATTGCGACGATCGGCGTGGCCGTTATTGCATTGGCATTGTCGACGCAGCTGCCTAAACGTTCGCACCGTCCCGAAGACATAGACGAACCTCAGGAGGCTTAGAGATGGCAAAGCAAAGTGCAGGTTTGTTGCTCTACAAAAAGACTCCTGACGGCCTGCAAGTGCTCCTGGGGCATCCAGGCGGGCCATTTTGGGCCAAGCGCGACCAAAATGCGTGGTCGATACCCAAAGGTGAATTTGTAGAGGGTGAAGAGCCCCTAAAGGCCGCAAAACGTGAATTCCGCGAAGAAATGGGCCGCGATGCGCCAGAAGGTGCCATTATGGAGCTCGGTTCTGCCAAACAATCTAGCGGCAAAATTGTCCACGCTTGGGCTATGGAGGCCGACTTTGACCCCAGCGACATCCAAAGTAACGAATTCCAGATGGAGTGGCCTCCTAAATCTGGCCAGCAACAGGCATTTCCCGAGATTGATAGGGCAGGTTGGTTCACTGTCGCCGCCGCACGTCAAAAGCTCGTTAAGGGCCAATTGCCATTGCTCGAAAAGCTCGCGGAGCTACTCCAGGTACCGAGCGGCAGCCAAACTAGTCTTTTGTAACCCCTGATAGTGGTGCTATAATGCACGCTGATGACCCATGTTACAGCATTTGTGATGATGTACATGATGCCCCCGCGGGGCTAGTTTCTTTTTGCACCAATTTTGTTGATTTTGTACTAACTCTTCTAAACAGGTAGACTACATACTATGACTTATTACGTAACAACCTCTATTCCATACGTGAATGGCGAACCTCATGTGGGTCACGCACTGGAATTTGTAATGGCCGATGTTTTGGCCCGTGCGGCCCGCCAACGTGGCGAGCAAACCATCTTTTGTACGGGGACCGACGAACACGGCACCAAAATCGCCCAAAAAGCCGAGAGCCTTGGCCTGACCCCTGTACAGCTTGTTGACCAAATGAGCCAGGAATTCCGTGATCTGGCCAAAATGCTCAACATTAGCAACGACAGGTTTATCCGGACTACCGATAAGGGCCACGAACAGCGGGCCCAACTGATCTGGAAGGCGTTGTCACACGACATTTACAAGGCCAAATACACTGGGTGGTACGACGTAAAAGAAGAAACCTTTGTGCCCGAAGCCCAGGCCGACCCTGAGCGTATGAAGCCAGAGCACCCCCAGGCATACCAAAAGCTCGAAGAAGAAAACTATTTCTTCCCCCTCAGCAAGTACACCGAGCAAATCCGCGAAGCTATCGAATCTGGCGCGTTCCAGATCGTACCCGAAACCCGCCGCAACGAAATCTTATCTTTGCTTCGCGAGGGCTTGGACGACATTAGTATTTCGCGCCCCAAAGACAAGCTGGAGTGGGGCATCCCCGTGCCTGGCGACAAAACCCAAGTTATGTACGTGTGGTTCGAAGCCCTGCTTAACTACATCACCGTGTTGGGCTATCCTGAGCACGAAGACTTCAAGAACTTCTGGCCGGCACACACTCAGGTGATTGGTAAGGATATTATTAGGTTCCATGCAGCCATCTGGCCGGCTATTTTATTTAGCCTGAACCTGCCGTTGCCTAAGCAGCTGTATGTCCACGGCCACATCACTCTGAACGGCGAAAAGATGAGCAAAAGCCTCGGCAATGTAGTTTCGCCCAAGGAAATTGTCGCTAAATATGGCGTTGACGCTTTCCGCTATTACTTCTTGCGCCACATCCCTAGCTACAATGATGGCGACTTTAGCTGGGATGCATTTGAGGCTTCGTATAACAACGAACTAGCCAACGAGCTTGGTAATGCTGTCCAGCGTACCGTGGCGATGATTATCAAGTACCAGAACGGCTTGATTGGCAACATCCCCCCAGCTAGCCACGACAAGACACCAGTCGACGAAGCTATCGAGCAGTGCCGCTTCGACCGTGCCCTAGACGAAGTCTGGGAGCAAGTCCGCGGCCTCAACCAGTATATTGACGAAGAAAAGCCATGGGCGATTGCCAAGACCGGTGACATGGACCACTTGCGTGAGGTGCTTGCGTACCAGGTAAGTTGCTTACTCGAAATCGCTGACCTATTGCAGCCATTCACCCCTGATACTGCAGATAAGATCCATGCTATCTTTAACGAAGGCGTGATCCGGCCTACCGAAGGTACGCTCTTCCCCAAGGCCGAAAAGCAGGAAGCGTAACCATATGGAGCTGACGGATACGCACTGCCACATCCACGAGGCCGCGTATCTGGCCTCACTCCGGACGGAGACCAAAAAACGGTACGAAAAAGCTGGTTCGCCGACTGCCGACGATATGATTATGTCTGCCCGCGAAGCTGGCGTGACGCGCATGATCTGCGTCGGCTGCACCCTGGAGGATAGCGAGCTGGCTGTTGAGTTTGTCCAGAGCCGCGAGGGCCTATGGGCGAGTATTGGTATCCACCCGCACGAAGCCAAGGACTACGTGGGCAACAAGCAGGTGCTTAAGCGCTTTGCGGCCCTGGCCAAAAAACCTAAGGTAGTCGCCGTGGGCGAATGTGGCCTTGACTACTTTTACACCCATTCGATGCCTGCCGACCAAGAGAGCATTTTGCGTTTCCAGATGGAATTGGCGCTCGAACACGATTTGCCAATGATTTTTCATGTGCGCGAGGCGTTTGACGACTTTTGGCCGGTATTTGATAGCTACAAGGGTATCCGTGGCGTGATCCATAGTTTTACGGCCACCCAAAAAGAATTGGACCAGATTTTGGACCGCGGCCTGTACGTGGGCCTGAATGGCATCCAGACGTTTACGACCCGTCAACAACAAATTGACGCCGCAAAGGCCGTTCCTCTAGAGAGGATGGTGTTGGAGACTGACGCCCCCTTCTTGACACCGCACCCCTATCGTGGTAATATCTGTGAGCCTAAACACACACGCGTTACGGCGGAGTTTCTAGCGAACCTGCGTGGAGAACCTATCGAAGAAATTGCCAGACTAACTACCGAAAACGCGCAAGCGGTGTTTGGAGTAAGGTAAAAGATTATGGCATTACGAGTTGTACGAGAAGGTGAGGCCCCTCAGCCTCAGTCAGAAGAAGTACTGGCGCACTACGGTGTTGCCGCTAGAAGCCTGGAAGGCATGCGCGACAGCTTGGGCCGTCAGTTTGGCTATGGGTTCTTTGAACTCGTCCAACCTAACAATGTACCTGCTCCTGCTGCACCTGCCGAGGCTGCATATGCCCAGGCAAACGAGCGAGTTCAAGCTCAACCTAACAATGTTATCCAATTCCCAGTCGCTGCCGAGCCAGCCTTGGGTAATTTTGCAGTTAATGAATCTGGCGTTGAGTCAGATGTTGCCTCACCAAATGCAGGCATCCAACCTTTAGGTAATGTCGTTCCGATCGGTGAATTCCCAGGCATTGAGCCGCCTCAGATGGCAGCTTAGACATAAGGAGGAAATATGTTCAGTATCCTCAATTCAATCAAAGGCCAGCATGACGAAGAACGTCGTGCCCGTGCTTACCGTGAAGTTATTAGCCGTGCCGCTAAAGTCGGCGGTGAGCTGTTTGGCCCTATCCCAGAGGGTGTCCGTCGCGAATTCTTTTGCCTGGATGAGCACACTTGGGTATGGCACGAAGAATGGTACGACCAAGCCGGCCAGCACCATGCTATTACCACCCGCTATGATATTCGTCCGAGCGGTATCCTCAAGGCCCAAGATGGCCAGCCATACCGTTATGTAACTTCCGAGGAAGCTAAGCGTTTGTACAAAGCCGCAACGATGTACACGCAATTCGCCGGCACGCAATTACGCTAAACAAACTAAAGAATATGGAGGCGGATCTACGGTCCGCCTTTTATAATACTAAGTATATGGATACTCCAATTTACCTCGACCACGCCGCTGCAACCCCTATGGACCCGACAGTCCTAGAGGCTATGCTGCCGTATTTTACAGAGCGCTTTTATAA
>CBJLZK010000039.1:0-7164 GCA_966427515.1 uncultured bacterium
CGTAGCAGCCAAACTCAACAACTGCGCCTTCGACACTAGCGCGCAGGGTTTGCTCCAGGGCACTAATGACTACCTCCAGCCCTTCCCTGGTGATCTGGTCCGAAATAATCGGCTGGCCACGGAACCAGTTGCGCGGGTTGTCTTTGTTAAGCTGGTGCTCGTTGTAGCTGTCCTTCATTCGTTGCTTATTGTACCATCCTCTGATTTCCATAAATTTTCTTACATTTTTGAAACTTTATTGCCCGTAAAATCGTAGAGTTATTATTAACCGTAAGGGGGACCAATTCATGAAGCAACTTAAGGGATGGCGACCGCCTCTCAGACGGCTAGCATCGGCTACTTTGGCTGTGCTAGCCGTTTTGATTAGTGCCGGGCCAATGGCGGCGTCGGCTGCTACCACTAACCAAGCAAACGCTGAGGCACAGTCGTTTACCAGTGCGGCTCAAGAATTTGGCGTGCCAGTACAAGTACTGCTGGCGGTGTCATACCACCAAAGCCGCTGGGAAACATATGCCGGCCAAATGAGCGCTGATGGCGGCTTTGGCCCGATGGACTTGCGTACCAAGGTGGCCGTGCAAGATGGACGGGGCGACCCAAACCGCCCAGTGCCGTCGGGCGTTACCACCAAAGGTGACCTTACCTTGGATATGGCAGCCAAACTGCTGAACACCCCAGCCGACAAGCTCAAGACCGACCCTACTGCCAACATCCGTGGTGGTGCGGCAGTTATGGCACAGTATGCCAAGCAGCTAAATAATGGCCAGCTGCCCAGCAGTACCGAGGGTTGGTATTCGGCTGTCGCCAAGATGAGTGGTGCTACTGACGCTACCCAAGCTGCAAGTTTTGCCGACGATGTGTTTGCCACCATGAAGGCCGGTGTAAGTGCTACCACCATGAGCGGCCAGCAATTAAGCATTGCGGCCCAAGGCTCTTTGGTGACGCCAGACCATTCCAAGCTGAACACTTTGGGTTTGCGCAATGCCGCACCTGCGCTAGGGCAAAACAATGGCGCCGAATGCCCTGCCCAGTTGAATTGCAGGTTTGTACCGGCTGGGTACGCCCAGAACTCCTCTGACCCAACCGATTATGGCAACTACGACCATGCTAACCGCCCCAACGACATGCAGATCAAGTACATCGTGATTCACGACACCGAAGGTTCGTACCAGAGTGCAATCTCGCACTTTCAGGATACGAGTGCTTATGTGAGTGCTAACTATGTTATCCGTTCGTCGGACGGTGCGATTACCCAGATGGTGGCCAACCACGATGTGGCATGGCATGCCGGTGACTGGTGGGTCAATATGCACTCAATTGGCATCGAGCACGAAGGTGTCGCCGCCGCAGGCGCTAGCTGGTACACCGAAGCGATGTACCGTTCCTCGGCACAACTAGTCCGTTACCTGGCAAACAAGTACCACATTCCACTCGACCGCGCACACATTATTGGCCACGACAACGTCCCCGGCCTATCTGATGCACACGTGGTGGGCAACCACTGGGACCCAGGTCCTTACTGGGACTGGAACCACTACATGGATCTTGTACAGGGTGTGCCAGCTGGCACTAACGCCCATGTAAGCGGTGGCCAAGCTGTGATCCCCGACAAGAGCCAAGTGGTGACCATTAACCCGAACTTCTCTAAGAATATACAGACAGTCGTGCCTTGCACTGGCGACAACATCTGTACTGGCACCCAGACGCAGGCATCCAACTTTGTATGGCTGCGGACTGGGCCACGTAGCGACGCACCACTAATTACCGACCCGCTACTGCACCCTGGTGGCGAACCAGGCACTACTAACATGGACGATTGGTCGGCTATTGCCTCACAGGGCCAACAGTACGCCTTGGCTGGCCGCCAAGGTGACTGGACTGCTGTATGGTTCGGCAACCAACGGGCTTGGTTCTATAACCCCCACAATGCACCTACAGCCCACGTTGGCTTTGGTCGCACTGTCCACCTGAAGCCTGGGCTCTCGAGCACCAACATTTACGGCGGTGCGTATCCAGAGACGAGCGTATACCCTGCCGGCGTGCACTATCCGCAGCAGCCTAAGCTGTCTTACAAGATTGCTGCCGGCCAGCGGTACGTTAGCTACGGCACGGTACCGACTGATTACTTCTATGACTGGACGATTGACTCCAGCGCTCCGTATGACCACGTAGTCTTTACGGGCAAGGACAAGTTTATCCAGATCTCGTACAACCACCGCATGATGTTTGTACGTGCCAGTGACGTCGTAGAAGACTAGTCTCCTACGCACTACATACAAATCCGCTTACCCACGGATGTGAGCTTCGGGCAATTCGTTCCAGTTGCTGACATACCGTGGGGAGCGGATTTGATGTTTAGGCTGCCAGACCTTGCTGAGGTCTTCGGCGGCAAAACGGATTTTGCCCCTGCCCCAGCGATGGTTAATAACGTCGATAGCAGTCATCCGGGCGTTACTGCGCTCGTGCTGATTGGTATCGACCATGCCTAATAGGTCGGTCTGCAAAGAGTCTTCGGGGATAAAGTCGTACATAAATACGCCAAGGCGATGGCATGGCTGGCGCCCCTTAAAGATATTGCCCAGCTCGGCCACCAGCAGGCTAATAATCTTGCCCGAATCGTTAGTGGGCATGTCCAGCTTGAGTTCGTGCACCCAGCGCTTGTAGCCAGGCTTGTGGCGGTTGGTATTGGCAAAGAAGCCGATGCGGCGTGTCAGGAGTTCTTCGCGGCGCAGTTTAAAGGCAGCTTGGGCGCCCAGGGTGGCTACGGCGGCTTCGAGCACGTGTAATTCGGTAGTGTCTTCGCCAAAAGTGCGTGAACGCATGATGCTCTTGGCACTGTCGTGTTCGCGCGTGAGACCCACGCAGGCGATGTCGTTGAGCTCGGCCACCATTTGCCGGCCATGGATACCCATAACTTGCTGGGCGCGCTGCGGGCGCATGGTAGCCAGGCCCCAAGCGGTACTGACACCTTCGGCACGCAAACGTGGTGCCAACCGCCAGCCGACACCCCAGATGTCCTGGATGGGCATAGCCTTAAGGGCTGCTTCCCTGCGGGATGGCTCCAGGTTTACAAAACTAAACGCACCTTTGTAGCCCTCGTATTTTTTGGGGATTTCGGCGGCTAGTTTGGCCAGGGTTTTGCTGTGGGCAATCCCAATCGAGACTGGCACTCCCACATAACGCAAGATGTGAGCCCGCACTTCCCTGGCCCAGGCCTCGTAGTCAGTGATGGGCAGTTCGGTGATGTCCAGGAAGGATTCGTCGACCGAATAGACTTCGATACGGGGCGTGACGGTCGTGAGTAAGCTGGTAATGCGCTTGCTAATGTCACCGTACAGCTCAAAGTTGGCCGAGAATCGCGTAACCTTGTATTTGTCGAAGATCTCGCGGTATTTAAAGGCTGGCGCCCCCATCGGGATGCCTAGGCGCTTGGCTTCATTGCTGCGGGCCACGGCACAGCCGTCATTGCTGGACAGCACCACCACGGGTTTGCCCTCTAGGTCGGGCCGGAAGATACGCTCGCAGCTGACAAAGAAGTTGTTGCAGTCGACTAAGGCGTAGATACGTGGACCCATTACTGCTGCGCCTTTCCTAAGTTAACCTTGCGGAACTGGTGGATGCTGGCGGTAATAACACCGCAAATAGCCGCCTCCGGGGGCGCTTTGTGTAGTGCCGAAATACAGTACTGGGAATGGATCCCATCCCACCATAACACCGTATCGTTAGAGCTGGCGTCCAGCGCCCTGTCGATAATGGCCACGTCGCCGTCAAAAATACCGGTACCCTCCCATTCGTTACCGCGGATCCGGAAAAAATAGGTGCTGGCGGAATGGTTAATGAGCAGCTGGTTGAGGTCCAGGCTGCGTAGCCGCTCGTCGGCGGCTGGGTTCGGGAAGCCGGTGTGCACCGATACCCCTTCGGTTTCGTGAATAGAATCTTGTTCGTAGCTCATCCTAACTAATCTCCTGATGAATGTGGCAAAAACGCCGTTTAACGGTTGGTTTTCGTGCTAGGTAAGCATCTGGCCGGGCACGCACGAATGCCCATTCAGCTAGATTGGAGTCTGCCCTATTCGGGAAGACAAATGATTAGTTAGGAAGCCTGCGCGGAGGAAGCCAAGACTTGGCAGCCCACACATGACTGAAGATTATTATAGCACCACTGGCGTGGGCTTGCTCTGTCGCGATGAAGTGGCCCTTCCAAAAGGAGTGGATATTTTTGGGGGATATTGGGTGCAAACTAAAACCTCTCGAGGCGAGTTCGCGAAGCGATGTCTGAGCAGCGAGAGGTTTTAGTTGGAGCTTAGTTGATGGTGCTCAGGAAATCCACAAGCTCACGTGGCGTGATCTCGGCCTTCACCAAGTAGCCGTCGGCTTGCTTTTCGATGTCGGCACGGATATTGTCTCGCTGCTCCAGGTTGGTAGTGACGATCACCTTGGCGTGTAAGCTTGGTGTTTCGGCGGGGTTGCGCAAGTGGCGTAGGACTTCGATGCCGGTGATGGTTGGGACCATTAGGTCCAATAGGATAATGTCGAACTGGTCGGTTTGGGCTAGTTCCAGGCCCTTCTGGCCGTCGACTTCTACGGTGACTTCGTAACCGGCTTTGGTTAGGGCACGGACATACAGTTCGCTAATAAAGTGTTCGTCTTCGACGCAAAGGATTTTTTTGCCAATGGGGGTTGGTGATGGATAGGTTTGTGCCATGCGTAATAACTACCTTCGATATAATGAGTGATTTTTGATCCAGCCGTGAGCGGTCCGGGTAATGTCAGCATTATCGCCTTTTTTCTGCTCGTCGGCAAGCTGGCTGTATGCGACTAGGGTAAAGCCAAAAGTTGTCCCCTGGCCTTCACCTTCGCGCGAGCGGACCCAAATATTACCGCCGTGAGCATCGACGATAGCTTTGCTTAGGAACAAGCCCATCCCTGTGCCGCCAACGGTGTTGCGGTTGTGGTAGTCACGGTAGAATTTGGTAAACAAGTTGCCCATGGCGCTTTCGGGGATACCGGCGCCAAAGTCCTGGACCGTGGTTTCTACCAGGCCATCTTTGGTCAAATATGAATGTACGATGACTTCTTTGTGTTCTCCGTTGCTGTACTTGATAGCGTTGTCGAGCAGGTTGTTGATGACTTCGCTAACGCTAACGGCGTCAGCGCCGACGGCTGGCAGGTTGTCTTCGACTTTTACTGTCAGTTGGACACCATGGATTTTGGCGCGGAGCTTCATGTTATTGACGGCCATGTCGATAATCGGTTTGAGTTTTTCTTCTTGTAGCTTTAGGACAAGCTGGTCGTTTTCGAACCGGGCCACGTTAAGCACGTTGGTGGTAAAGGCTGCCAGTTGTTGGGCGGCGGCTTTCATCTTGCGCAAGAAATCGTTCATTTCGTCGTCGAGCTTGCCATCCAGTTCTTCTTCGAAGACATCGATATAACCCCTAAGCAGCGTTAACGGAGTGCGCAATTCGTGGACTGCCAGCGCTACAAAACTCATGGCTTGGTCGTCTTGTGAGTACTGGGCGGTGCGGTCAAATAGGACCAGCATGATCTCGAAGCCTTCGGGGTTGCTCTTGTTGTAGTAAGCGATAAGGTCAAAGTACTTGGTAGTTTCTTGGACACCAACGTTCAGGCGGACGCGTTCCCAGGTTTTGGTGGCTGTTACTTTGTCTGCACGGGATTGTTCCAGCCAAGTATCGAGGGTGTCGTTGCTACTGAACGAGAGGTCGAGCACCATGTAGACATTTTGCCCAAAGGTATCTGCCTGGTCGCGGTTGAGTGTTTGTAGTAATGCATTGTTGGCGTACACAATGTTGGCATCCTTATTAAGCACTACCATCGGGACAGGTAAGCTGTTGGCCACAAAATCTGTGGTGAGGTCTTGAGGCTTAGACTGGGCGGTCTTTTCGATGGTGTCGACGACGCTCGCGAGCTGGTATACGTGCGACACCAGTGCGGTTACGAGTTCTTTACCAAAGCCGACGTTATGCATGTCTGGCGCTGGGTAGTTAGCGGTTTCGGGCGAGATGTGCAGGACGGCCTGCCAAATGACCTTCACTGGCCTGGTCAGATAATGCGATGACACAAAGGCCAAGACAATCACAGACAAGAAAGCGATAAACACCAATAGGATTGTGGTGGCAATCTGCTGGTTCGGGTACAAAAGGTTTGGATTAACGTAGTGGGCCACACCCCAATACCCTGCGATAATCACGATGCTGTTAAACATCAGCAAAATAGCGACACGGTTTTGGAGCTGGGCGATAAATTTATGTAAGTGGTCCATATACTACGGTTTGTAAGCTACCCGGTTGTCGCCGCCTAATACAGTGAGCCAGGTGCGGCCAGCGTTTAACTTGATCGGCGCTCCACTTTGGTCTTTGAAGACAAAGTTGGTGTTGTTATCGGTTTTGGTCCAGGTACCGGCAGTGACGCTGCCATCCTGAAAGACGTATGCTTTGCCCGTGCCAATAGTGTCGTAGGTGGTATATTCGCCATTTTGGCCTTGGTTCATGATCATCGCTACTACGACCTTTGGATTGATCTGCTTGCCAGTGTTTTGATCGATGTGTGCAGCCCCACCCTCGGAACGCATATAGGTGTTGGTAGCTGGGTCGTAATCGTAGTGGGCATTGTAGTCGTACCCAGAGATAGTAAAGTCGATTGTCCGGGCATTAATATTGGCCCCTTGTGCTGGCGCGTCGGCTTTGCGGGGCCAACCTGTAAAGTTTGACTTGCCAAACCCTTTCTGGGCCTCCACAGCGTGCAGCTTAGATAGGCTGGTGTACATATTGTGAGGCGCGTAGCGGTCGCTGGTACGCCAGTATGCGCCCGAATTATAGAACTGGTCTAGATTTTTGACATTCCAGGTTCCGATCAGACGCAGCGCATCACCACTACCCCCGACGTGTGCTACTGGTGCGTCAAAACCAAGGAGCCACTGCAGATAGTATGGGCGGACACTGCGGACTGGACCGACTTTGTCGGGAGCGGTGTCTTGCCACAGGGTTAGGAACCGGGTGATGCCGCCCTCGGCAACGGCTTCGAATACCACGCCAGCGTCGTTGAGGCCTGATTGTGGCCGCGCAAAGGTGCTGTTCTCTACCATGATGGCCGTCAACGGCAGGTTGTTGATACTGGCATCGTTAATGGGCAGGCCTGTCAAATTAGAAAC
>CBJLZK010000040.1:0-7029 GCA_966427515.1 uncultured bacterium
ACGACAGCAGCGACCGTAACACTTGCTTGACCCAATTCGACAGCACCGGCACCGGCCCAGCCATGTACTACAACCGGGATGTCCAAGGCCGTCTGACTTACCGTGAAAAGGACAATGTGTCCAATTGGACCTGGACACTCGCCAACCAATGGTTCTACGGCTACACCGGCACTGGCGACACACCAGACTTCATCCGGGATGCCAACTGGAACGTCATTGAAAAAGACGTAGAGCTACCCGGCGGCGTCATCCTGAGTATTAAGCCACAACAGACGGGCAATGCAGCAGCACAATATACCTTGCCCAATGTACATGGCGACACCCTGCTTACGACAGACGCCGCAGGCACCAACACCAGCACTGGCAATGGCCCAGCTAACAGCTTTACTTACGACCCATTCGGTAATCCACTACCAGGTAGCAACCTACCCGCCAACACCGTACCAGAAGGCAGCTACGGCTACGTGGGACAACATGAGAAACTGACCGAGACTGACTTTGCACTTACACCGATTCAGATGGGGGCACGGGTGTACTTGCCGCAGTTGGGGAGGTTTACGTCTGTTGATCCAGTCGAAGGAGGTGGGGACAACAATTACAGTTATCCGACGGATCCGGTGAATGAGTTCGATTTGACGGGTGAGTTCGGGTGGAAAACCTTGGGTAAAATGGCATTGAACGCTGCGCATGTCGGGGAATATATACCAGGGCCAATTGGTATAGCTGCAACAGGTGTTGCAGTTGCAGTCAACGTTGCCAGCGGAAATTATGCAGGCGCAGCCCTAGAGGCGACAGGGGTCATACCTGGAGGCAAACTACTAAAGGCAGGAGGCAAGGTATTCCGATACAGTACTCACGCCTTGGTTCAAAAACAAGAAAGAAGTATTACAAATAGCGCAGTTAAGTTTACAATTGAGCATGGCACTAAGATACGATATGTACATGAAGGCGCTAAGAAAGTTGGGTACTACCATCCGGACACGAGGTTATTTGTAGCCACAAGGGGTAGAAAAATACTAACCGTAATGAAAACTAATAGAAAATATTTAAATAGACTGGTAAGGAACAGGTATTAGGATGAAAATCACTTACGACAAAAGTGCAAATGCGGTTTATATCTCATTCGAAGACAATCGCGAAAGTGTTAAGAGCGTAGACACCGACGGAGAGTGGCCGTTCAATGTCGATATCGACGACAAGGGGAATATCCTCGGTATAGAGATAATGGACGCGGATACCGTGCTGTCGGCTGACTTCCTTAACAAGGCAGAGAAGATCGGATAGACTCCAACTCCTATATGTATGCCGTAACCACGAGAGTAAACTATCTCGATTGGTATAATAAGCTGCAAATGTTTGGTCTTAATCACAACTCAAAGATACCGCGCTGAGCTCCTTTTCTCAATCTCGAAGGATATGAGGCGTTTGTGACAAGCTGTATAGAATAAGTGATAAACGTCTTGATGCTTCAATAGCTGACAAAAATGGTCAGATTACCCTAAACGGCGATCAGATTATAAACTTGGCCAACCTTGCAGTCAACTGTCATAGTCTATCCCAGGACAAATGGGATAATGAAATAAAGCAGTGGGTATCTGCATTCCTTAATAGCAGCAACAGACCCGACCCTACATACCCTGAAGGCATAAAAACACTTAAGCTACAGCTTTACCCTGCTGCTTATTTGGATACAACTGGGACAGATAAATCACAGTTTATTTATCGAGAGGATATACCTGAGGTTATTACTTCTGTTGTAGTAGATTGGCCTGATTCCGTTAGCATGCTTTTAGACGACGCAAAACACGAATGGTCTCACCATAGAGAGGAGGTATTTAAGAAGCTTCTTAGCGAATTGTCTAAGGACCGCTCCTTATGACGTATCGTACCTGGTCATGGGGGATGCTACTATTGCGACCATCGAGAGCGACAACATCATGACTACTTCGCATGCTCTCGTATTGGACAAGCTTTACCCTCAGCTTATAGGAGAGGAGGGGGCACTAGTTGCTATACCGATGCGACATCTAATTATTGCCAAGAGGTTAGATAGCAACCCATCTCCTCAATTGATTAAATACCTTCAAGGCGCGGTAAGACACATCTATAGTCAAAACCAATACGCTCTCTCGGACAAACTCTGCCAATACAAAGATAGAAACTTCGTAATTTGTGCCAACTAAGCATTAGCATTTCTCAGCATACTCTCAGAAAACACTTGAATAAACGGGCACTATATTGTATTATTGCGGCCAATACAGAGTAACGGAGTTTTACCTCAGATGAGCGAACGTTCCAACCGCAATAAAAAGCTAACTGCAGCATTGATTATCCTTATCATTGCTATCTTGGGCGCCATCGCCTACGCCATCGGCAATAGTCTTGGCGATAACAGCCACAGCACTAACAAGGTTGCCACCACCCAGCAGCCAAGCAAGCCAGAGCAGGGCAATACCAACAGTCAGCCACAGGTCCAGGGCGCCAGCACCACGACCCCGAGCAGCGACCAAGCTCCCGTAGACAACACGCCTACACCAGCTCCGCAGCCAGTCGTGCACACTGCTTCGACCACACCAACCCCAACGACGCCTACTACCAACAACCCCAACACCACACCAACCCCACCGGTGACTACACCAACTGACAACACGCCAGCACCGACGCCAACGCCAACCGACCCTTGCGCCGCAGCCGACCTGACCGAATTGACGTTTGACAGCCAGGACGAGATCTTCCCAACCATCTACGTCAACCCTGGCGAGCGCACCAACAGCTACGTTATCTTTACCCCAGACAACTCTAGCGCCCTGTGGTACTCAATGAACGAAGGCGTCGTTACCAATGACAGCCAGCTGCCAGACAAGAGCGGTTTTAAGGCTTACATCGTCATCGAATCAGCCACCGACGCTAACCTTGGCGGTGTTGTAGGCAAGTGCATTATCTTCCACGTTCGTGCCACTGCTGATGCTCCAGCCGGTCCAGTGGACGGTTCTGGCCCTTACGGCGACAGCTTTGGCTTTGTTACTTCCGACCCTACCAACCCTGGCATGCCAACTGGCTTCTACCCATTCGACATTGTCGTTAACGATACGACCCCGGTTGTACCAACGCTGCCAACCATACCAACTATTCCTACATTACCTCTCGAGTAAACAATCAAGATCCTATAAATTAGCTCCTGCCTGACAGGAGCTAATTTTGTTACAGCATATCCCGCCGGGAAATAGGTATAATGAAGTAGTGAACTTCATACAAAAAACCATCCATCGCTTCGATCGGTATCAACAAAAGCATGCTTGGGCTGGCTTTCCGTACGCAGTTATCAAGAAGTACGGGGATGATACCGGCGGCTACCAGGCGGCGCTAATCACGTATTACAGCTTTTTGTCGCTGTTCCCACTGCTGTTAGTGGCCGTGATGGTACTCCAACTGTTGTTCCACAATGCGCACATCCGGGCAGATATTATCCATAACATCACCAACTATGTGCCAGTGGTAGGCAACCAGCTACAGCAAAACATCCACACATCCAAAACCGGCGTCGGGCTAATCCTGGCAATCCTGGTCACCCTGTACGGTGCACGGGGCGGAGCAGACGCCTTGCGCTACACCCTAGACAACCTGTGGGGTATACCCTACAGCAAGCGAGCAGGATTTCCCAAGGGCATGCTGCGTAGCTTTGGAGTGATTGGCGTTGCCGCGCTGGGGTTGGTTGGAGCAGTGGCAATCTCTAGCTTTTCTTCGTTGCTCGGCCATGCGCTGTGGGTCAAAATCATCTTGAACCTTGTTGGTATCGCCGGCATTACTGCGGTAATGATGCTCGGCTTCCGGATTGCCACCTCTAAGGGCGTGGCATACAAGGATATGCTGGTTGGTTCGTTGGTGGGGGCGTTTATTATCCAGCTGCTGCTGACCTTTGGTAGCCTGTTGGTTAAGCGGGAGCTTAGGGGCTTCGACTCCTTATATGGCACGTTTGCAGTGGCCCTAGGCTTGCTATTCTGGATCTATCTAATGGCCCAGGTGATCGTGTACTCGATAGAGATCGACACAGTGCGCACCCTCAAACTCTGGCCGCGCAGCATTACGCCAGAGTACAAAACAGAGGCCGATAACCGCGCCTACGATTCGTACATCAAGCGGGCCAAGCGCACTGCCGACGAAGAAGTGTTCGTGGAACACGACAAGCCCGTCAAAAAGGCTAGCTAGGCTCAGCCATATTTCAGCTGTTCGTAAGCGGGCAATATTTGCTATAGTATGCTCATAAGCATAACCCTGGAGGGAATATGAACAAAAAATCTTTTGAATTCCACGGCACTGCCGGTGGTTACTTCGTGGTATTTCTGGTAACCCTGATCTGCGCCTACATTCCATTATTTGGCTGGCCAATTGCCATGAACTTCCCCTTGTCGTGGATTGCCGACAATGCCACCATTAGCGGCCGCAAGATCAAGTACCAAGCTGGCTACGGCGAGACCTTGAAGTTCTTGTTTGTGAACCTCTTGCTCACGATTATCACCTTGGGTATTTACACCTTCTGGTTCGTGCCAAAGCAGTACAGGTTTATTGCCGACCACGCCCAGTTCGTAGACGAAGCCTAAAGCTTAGCCCACAACAAAATAACCCCGGCGATTCGACCGGGGTTATTTTTATTCTTCTGCCAAGAGAGGCTCAGACGCCAGTTCGGTGGCTTCAGAAATTGTGGCCACATCCTTGTGGCTGAGGTGCATGTATTCAACAGCACTCACCACCGCCCAGGCCGAAACACTACACAGGGTAATAAAGAAGTCCTGCATGCCGTTGCCACCTGGGTGCCACCAAAATTGTGCCACCGAACCAATGCCAAAGATCGCCCACAAGGCCACGATAATCATAAAACCCTGGCGGATTACTGGCGAAGCCTTGCGCTGGTAGGATAGCAGCGTCAGGATAATCACGCTTGCAAACAAGAACAATACCGAAGCGATGCTGGCAAAGCCATGGATCAGTACGTACGGGTCACGGATAAGTTCACCGCAGGTATGCGCCTGAGGATCGCAGTTAAGCGGTACCAGAGCCGCAACGGCAGCTAGCGCACCAAACAGCATATAGCCCGCAATACTCCAGCGCGTAGCATTGCCGCCAGCGATAAACGCCTTGATTTGTAGCATTGCAACCCATACCAAGACAGCACCAGTCAAAGCGTCCCCAGCGATAAACACCCATGCCCATGGCTGGCCAGGCTCTTGCAATTGGCTGGCAAGGGAATGGTGAAGTACGCCCGGATTAAGTACAAAAGCCCAAGGCCATGAGCTATACAAAACAGCGGCCAAGGCAGCGAGCCAGAAAGCTGGCCGGCGGTAAATTTGTTGGATGTAGGACTTCATGTGAGTACAGTCGCCTTATTATTCCTTATAATTTTACCACTATTGTCTGCATACCAGCCCTAGACTGTGGCTACACCGCTTGGGCGTAGCTGTCTTTGAACGACAAACGGCCGTTTTTAAACTTCAAAACAATATCTACATTGTTAGCACCGCGGCGCATACGGACAGCGTTACGGGCATATGCCTGGAAGTAGGGGTCGGCAACACCTCCGGCAAGCAGTGTGGCCAGGTCATCTGGCACTGCACCGACTGTAGACAATTTGGAAGTGCCGTTAACGCTTAGATTCAGGTGATAGGTCTGGTCTTTGCCGCCACCAACAAGTTTGACCGGAGCCAGGTTGCGGAACAATAACGGTGTCAACGTTTCGGAGCCAGAGGTAACGTCACGGCGTAGTGGTGGTAAACCGGTAGCCGGCGTCAGGTCACCAAGGTTGAGGGTAGTCTTATCGTTTATCATGCGAGCCGTATCTACTAATATGCGCTTAGGTTTCACCGGTTCGGTAGGCTGAACTTTGGTGCCAAGATCAGCATTATTCTCTAGGTATAAGCGCACAGCGGCTTGGGTATCTGGTGCCCTAAAGCCAATCGCCACGGCATTTTCGGCACCGTTACGCAGCAATGCTTCCCGTGACAAGCGAGGCAGCTGCAATAGCTTGTCAGTCACATTAAATGCAGCATTAGAAGCTGTGCCCACCAGCAACAACTCTTTCTTGCTGTCTACTGTTTCGGCCACAGCCACATTAGGGTTGGTGGGCAGTACTACTGGCTTGGTGTCCAAACGGTCGCCCGCTGGTGTCGAAACCACTGCACCCGAGATATTAGCATAAATGCGGGCCAGTTGAGGACGGAAACCTGTGGCGGCTATAGCATGGTCGGCTTGGATTTCGCGGCCTTGAGCGTCGGTAATAATGTTACCGTCAGAGTTAAATAGGCGCAGCTTGCTTTGCTCGGGTGAGCCTGGGTCAACATAAGCCACATCGCCAACGCGGGCCTCAACAAGCTCAACTAAGCTTTCGCGGCCATTGCGGGCCCGTAGGTCCGAAATCTGCGCATAGCGAGGACGCTTACTCAGGCGGCCATCGCCAACAACATACACCTTACGGATATTGCGGACGGCAGGGTTGCCACTCTCGAATAGACCACCAAAGTATTCAACAAGCGTATCCGCTGAGTTACCGGTGCCCCAGATCACAATAGTCTCGCCGGGGACTGGCGGCTGGCTTTCTTTGCTCGCGAGGGCCTTGAAGGCATCAAGGGTCGTAGACAGCTTAGGGAAGCCGGTCGACGGCTGGGTATCTAATATAGTTTGAGCCCGGGAGCCTTCCAGGTTAAAGCCATAGGACTTTTCACCTAAACCACTACTGGTTATCACGCCGTCGGTATAGACAGCGCGGAAGTCCTGTTCGCCAGCAGGATTACGAGTCATAAGGTAAGCAATAAATTTACCAGGTGAGCCTGCAGGAGCATCTGCGACACCAATCAGTTTAGTCTTGAGCAGTAGATTGTCGGCAAGCATGGCGGTTTGTAGCTGAAGCACCAAGGATAAATCTTCGTTGTTAGGATAGCGGCCTGTCGAGATTACATCAGGGGTAGGCAAGTAGTCGACAGTGGTGTTAATACTGCCAGGACGCGTGTCACGGCCGTCATTACGCTCACCAGGGAACCA